>JAGBTC010000243.1 GCA_017631545.1 Oscillospiraceae bacterium | reverse complement strand
CCGGTGCTGCTTGTATGCCCAGTTCTTTGCATCCTGTCCGGCATCGTAATCAAACTGCCGATTATCATTCCACTGCCCCAGCGCGTCCAGATATCTGTTATAGTCCGTCTGCTCCAGCCCCTGCAGCATAGACAAGTTCTGCCGCATGGTATCTCCCTCGTCCATATACATCTGATAGGCCAGCTGCCACAGTTCCGGCACCTTGTCCGCCAGTGCGGACATATAGCCGTTGTAGGTCTGCTGCGCTGCCGTCCCGGCGTAGGAACTGGCAAGACCGCCCGTCCGCGCCGACACCTGCGCCAGCGTGTCCTCCATGGCCTGCTGTCCCTGTCTGGTGTAGCTGTCCTTGTACTGCTGGTACATGGGGTCGGTGTTGTGGTCGTAAGTAAACGCCTTGCGGTTCAACAACGCGTTTGCCGCCTGATCCATAGCTGTCTGATACCGGTTGGCATAGCTTGGGGCGCTGGTTTTATAACTGTACGAACCACCCTGAGCCCCTCCCACATTCTTTGCGCTTCCGCTGTCCTCGCTCGGTTTATAAAGGGTCATTCCTTCAGGCAGTCCGGGTGCGTCAGTCACATACCGCTTGCCGTCCAAACCAACAATGCCCTGCTCCTCCAATTCCAGCTCGTCCTCTTTCGGTTTCCCATTCGTATTCATCACGCTTCCTCCTTCTCTAAGGCCTTTACCCTCTTCTCCAGCAGCCGGTTGCTGTACTCCAGCTGCTCAGTCAAGTAGGCAATATAGTCATAGATCGTATTGATATCCTGTTTCATATCCCCGCTGGGAGTGCCGATATCTCTTGTCAGCATCAGCCGTCACCCCGCAATCTGAACTCACGCGCCATCTCCAAAACAGCGCAGTCCCCTTTGCCCCTCAGTCTGACCTCGAACTTATCACACCGGCGCAAGGGTACGGGCATATGCACCGGGCCGGTCTTGCCCTTGACGATGCCAACCTGTTCCCACCGGCCACCGTCAAAGCGCACATCCACGGCCAGCCAGCCGTCCTTGGGCACCTCCACTCGGAAGATAATCTGCCGGTACTGCTAGTCTCCCTGCAAGGTCTCGTACATTGGGACGAATACCGCTTCCCACTCCACCTGCTCGGTACCCTCTCCAACGGTATACACCGTATTTCCGGACAGGAATTTCAACTTGTCGTCAATGCGGCAGAAGTCCACCACCTGCATCTCGTCCGAGCGCGTCCAAAGACCCGTGTGGGTGTCATAGCTCAGCAGTTCCCACCCGTCCCCATTCCTGGCAGACAGGTAATATGCCCTGCCGTCCGTACCGCCCACGCCGTCCTTCAGCACATCCGTGCCTAGCACCCGGGAGATCAGGGACGGCTTATTCCCCGTGTAAGCGAACACACCGTCCACACCGAGGAAAAACAGCGTCTCGTTCACATTCACAAGGCTCTTGTGCGACCCGGCACCCACCCCGGAAAAGCGGTAGGTAGCAGATTGGTAGTTGCTCGGATAGTCTCCCAACACCTTGTGCAGCGTCCGTTCTTTCCAGCACAACACCGCATTGCCATAGCTGCATATCCCGGTAAAATCACCCTCGCTG
>JAGBTC010000242.1 GCA_017631545.1 Oscillospiraceae bacterium | reverse complement strand
TGGCGCGCTCCTGCTCCTGAGCCATCCAGTCCATGGTGGCGGTACCATCAGGGGTGTCACCGACCTTGTAGTTCACGCCGGTGTAGTACAGGATACGCTCGGTAGTGGTGGTCTTACCGGCATCGATGTGAGCCATGATACCGATATTTCTGGTATTCTGCAGAGTAACTTTACGAGCCATGATACTTCCTCCGTATTACCAGCGGTAGTGGGCGAACGCCTTGTTGGCCTCGGCCATCTTGTGCACATCCTCGCGCTTCTTCACAGCGTTACCGAGGTTGTTGGCGGCGTCCATGATCTCACCGGCCAGACGCTCCTTCATGGTCTTTTCGCTGCGGCTGCGGGAATAAGCAGTCAGCCAGCGCAGACCCAGAGTCTGACGGCGCTCGGGACGAACCTCCATGGGGACCTGATAGGTAGAACCGCCCACGCGGCGGGACTTGGTCTCCAGGGAGGGCATGATGTTCTCCATCGCGGCAGCGAAGACCTCCATGGGCTCCTTGCCGGTCTTTTCCTGAATGATCTCAAAAGCGCCGTAAACGACCTTCTGAGCAACACCCTTCTTACCGTCCAGCATGATGCTGTTGGTCAGCTTGGTGACCAGGACAGAATTGTAAAGCGGATCAGGCAGAACCTCCCGCTTGGGGACATTACCTCTTCTGGGCATGTTGCTTCCCTCCTTCTTATAAAATTAGAAATCATAGGTACTCATCATGTTCGACATGATGTGTAATGCCTGTCCGAGGTTTGCCCGTTATATAGGGAAACGCTCGGCAAGGCAGTTGCCTTGCGCAAACGCACAATGCAAATTCGGTTTGGACTTTCGTCCGCAGTAATCCTTAGCGATTACTTCTTGCCGGCCTTGGGACGCTTGGCACCGTACTTGGAACGGGCCTGCATACGGCCGTTGACGCCCTGGGTGTCCAGAGTGCCGCGGATGATGTGGTAACGCACACCGGGAAGGTCCTTAACACGGCCGCCGCGAATCATAACGACGGAGTGCTCCTGCAGGTTGTGGCCGACGCCGGGGATGTAGGCGGTGACCTCCTGACCGTTGGTCAGCTTAACACGAGCGATCTTACGCAGAGCGGAGTTAGGCTTCTTGGGGGTGGCGGTACGAACAGCGGTGCACACACCTCTCTTCTGGGGAGAAGGCAGGTCGGTGGACTTGTTCTTCAGGGTGTTCAGGCCTTTCTGCAGGGCGGGAGCAGTGGACTTGTCGGTCAACTGAGCGCGACCCTTACGGACCAGCTGATTGAACGTAGGCATTGATTTTCCTCCTTTCTTCATTGATAACAGATATTATTTTAACAAAATAAACCTTGGCTTATTCTGCTAAAACCAAACTATTTTGCCGCTGTTATTTCAACAGGGCGGCAATGGCTGCGCCAACGGCAATGCCGCAGGCTTCGCCCAACTGCTTCATGGAAACGATCTGTTCCACACGCACGCCGCCATCCACCGCTTTCTGCACCAGGGGCTGGAGCAGGGCGGGATCGGCATCCTGTGCGATATAAAGCCGGGCAACACTGCCTTTTTCCAGTGCGCGGCGGACTTGTTTGGCCCCGACTACCTTGGGCGAGGTCATCAGCTCATCAGCCATAGCGCACCTCTCAACGGCTTGGATTTCCGGTCTTTCCGGGCGGTTTTGGGCATAATGACCCCATCACCGCAATTTGGAATTATAGCATGACCGCCCCCGTTCGTCAAGTAAATTTTTCAATTTTTTCTTAGAAAATCAAGACTTTCCTGCTTTTCTGAAAAGGCAGGAAAAAGCCGCCCCATGGGGGCGGCTTTCCATAACTAACCACTTCATACCATTAACAAGCAAACAAGGGACACAACCATCATCCACCCAAAGAACATCCCAAAGAATATCCACAAATCATTTGGTCGTTTCCCCGGCCATTTGATTGCCGCAAATATAGTCCCAAGGATCAACACGGCAAAGGATATATTAAAAAAAGCTCCCAAAACACATTCCTCCCACAATTATTCCCTTTCAACCAACTATAATCTATTGACCCAAACCTGTCAACACGACATTCAATCGGACGCTTCACAGGATATTCCGCCCCGGGCGGAAAGGCATTGTTCCGCCGCCCCGGCGGTGGGACGGGGGTTGTTTCGCCCTGTGGGGCGAGGTACTTTGCCACCAGCGGCAAAGTACCCAAAACGCCGCTGGGGTTTGAGTGAGATGAGATTGGGCACTTCGTGCCTGCATCTCATACACTCTGCACCCCAGACCCCGGAGATAACGGCTCTGTTTTGCAAGGCTTTCCTTGCATCCGGCGCTCCTGTAACGACACAGTGTGCGCCGATTCGGCTGCCGCCCTGCCCATATACAATCGGATCGCGTGTCTATCGCACAAAGCGCCTTCTGCTCTGCGCCTTTCGTTTCTGCCCGGGGCACCGATTGGATCACCGCAGCCCGGCACAGTTGGTCGGCCGCAGGAACATTCAGGTTTGCACAGACAGCGGCAGCAAGTGGGTGCGGAATGTGTCGTTACCCGGTGCCGGGTCAGTGGCAATCAACTCCCTGTCCTGCACCAACGGAAGGACTTGGAAACCTTGGTTTCCAAGCTGACTTTTGGTTTCTTTTGTTCAGCGACAAAAGAAACCCGCCGCCGGGGCGGCGGAATATTCCCTTAAACTCTCATCATGATTTTCCCGTTTTGGGGCATACTGTTCCCGACCACATTGGAAAGGAGCCAAACGCATGAACGCTCATGTCAACGGCAACTGCATCGGCTGCGGTCTGTGTGCAAATATGTGCCCCACCGTGTTTACCATGCTGGAAGCAGGTATGGCTGCCGCCCGGGACGAGATCGGTCCGGAGCAGGAACCTTTTGTGCAGGAGGCGGCGGAAAGCTGCCCCGTAGATGCCATCGAGATCACCACCCATTGACAAAGCAGCGCCCGTGCCATTGGCACGGGCGCTGTGGGTTTTATTGGGGCAAGCGCATCTGCTTATAAAAGTCGAGACTTCCAAAGCCGCGCTCCAGCTGGGTGAGCACATAGGCCTCGCAGGCGTCCCCCATCTGTCTCAGGGATTGTTCGTCCACCCGGAAAGAGAGCAGACGCTTTGGATCACCGTAAGCCACATGGCGCATGGCCTCCAGCGCCGCCGGGGTCAGGGGCATGGAGATGCCCTCCCCCACCTGCTCCCGGCATTGAGCGCAATGGAGCACCCCCTCGCTCATGTGAAGGCGGGGCTGCTCCGGCTGCACACCGCACACCGCGCAGGCGTCCAAAATCGGCTCGTAGCCGGCCAGACACATCGCCTTCAGTTCAAAGGCGGCCTTGACCTGCTCCGGGGGCACATCCAGCTTGTCCAGCGCGTGCAGGCTGTTGAGGATCAGTGACAGCAGCTCCGGCGCGGGCACATCCTCCACAGAAAGCACCTGGGTCACCTCGGCAAAATAGCAGCCCAGCGCCAGCTTTTCCAGATCCGCACGCACACCGGCAAACTCCCGTTCGGTGGTGGCCTCCTTCACCGCCCAGCGCCCCTGATATTCGTACAGGGTCATCTCCGACCAGACCAGCAACTGCCCTGCCGCGGCAATGGGACTGCCCTTTTTCCGGCAGCCCCGGGCAGACAGGGTCATGCGCCCGTTCTCCCGGGTCAGGACGGTGAGGACCTTGTCCGATTCCTTATAATTCACTTCCCTCAGCACCAGCGCGTGGACTACCATGTGCATTGTCAGCACCTCT
>JAGBTC010000241.1 GCA_017631545.1 Oscillospiraceae bacterium | reverse complement strand
TCCGACCACTTGACCCACTCGCGCATCACGGCTACGGACTGGGCGGCGAAGGCCTCGTTGAGCTCAATGAGGCCGATGTCCTCGATCTTCAGGCCGGCCTTTTCCAGCGCCTCCCGGGAGGCCTCGATGGGGCCGACGCCCATGATCTTGGGCTCCAGACCCACCACGGCGGAGGACACATGGCGCAGGTAGTAATCGTAGCCCAGCTCGTCGGCCTTCTCCCGGCTCATGACCAGAACGGCGGAAGCGCCGTCGTTGCGTCCGGAGGAGTTGCCGGCGGTGACGCAGCCGTCCTTCTTGAAGGCAGGCTTCATGGCGGCCAGCTTTTCATAAGTAGTGGAGCGGGGGTGCTCGTCGGTGTCAAAGTCGCCCACGGGGACGATCTGCTCCTTGAACTTGCCCTCGTCAATGGCCTTGCGGGCGCGCTCCTGGCTGCCCAGGGCGAACTTGTCCTGGATCTCGCGCTCGATACCGTACATCTCGGCCACGTTCTCGGCGGTCAGACCCATGGGGAGAACACCGAAGATCTCCTCGGGGGAGTTGCCGGCAGTGCCCTCAAGGATGTTATCCATCAGGGTGACATTGTTGGTGCCCAGACCCTTGCGGGCGTTACGCAGGTAGTAGCAGGACTTGGTCATGTTCTCCGCGCCGCCGGCCAGAATGATGTCCGCATCACCGCAGGCGATGATCTGGCTGGCATCGTAAATGGACTGAGAGCCGGAAGAACAGGCACGCTGCAGGGTGTAGCCGGGCACGCTGTCAGGCATACCGGCCTCCAGCCAGCCAAAGCGGGCCAGATTCATGGGGTAGGTATTCATTTTGACATGGCCGAAGATGACCTCGTCCACCTGATCCGCCGTGATTTTGGAGCGGTCAAGCACTTCCTTCATTACGATGGCGGCCAGCTCCTGCTCGTCGTACTCGCTCAGAGCGCCGTTCATCTTGCCAATGGCAGTTCGCACGCAATCGGTAATGACTGCATCACGCATGGCGATTCCCTCCGTTTTTCTATAGGTTTTGGGTTGAAAATCGAAACCGATTTTTTCACAAGAACAGTATACCATTGACAAAGCAAAAAAACAAACTCATAATAGCTTTAGAATTCATAAGTTTTAACTGATGAAAGGATGGGGACTTATGATAACGCTGCTTCAACTGGATTACTTCCGCCGTCTGGCGGCCACGGAACACATCACCCAGACGGCCAAGGAGCTTTATATCTCCCAGACCGCCCTGAGCAGCATGATCATCGGTATGGAAAAAGAGCTGGGGGTGCAGCTGTTTGACCGCTCCAAGCGATCCATTCGCCTCAATCAGGCAGGCAAGCTGTATCTAAAGTATGTCAACGAGGTGTTCGCCGCGCTGGATAATGGCCGCATCGCGCTGCAGGAGCTGACGGAGTCGGCGGAAAAACAGGTGAGCATAGCGGTGGGCACCTCGCAGGTGTGGCTGCCCATGATGCGGGATTTCCGCAAGCGATTCCCCGAGTGCGCCATCCGTCAGCAGAACAACACGCTGGAGGAGCTGATCGAGGCGTTGCGCTCCATGAAAACCGACTTCGTCATTGCCAGCGTGGACGAGATCCCCGACCCGGATCTGGAACATGTTTTCCTCAAAAAGGACAGCGTGTACCTGTGCGTGCCCAAGACCCATCGGCTGGCCGGGCGGGAGCGCGTCTGGCTGAAGGAGCTGGAGGGGGAGCCGTACATCGACCTGCCGGCCGGAACGCCGTGGCGTGAGTACTGTACCCAGCTGTTTGTGCGAGCAGGGGTGAACATCAAACGGGTGCTGGAGTGTGACTACTCCATTCGCGCCGCGCTGATCGATTCGGAGTTCGGCGTGGCCCTCACCTCCGCCTCGGCTTATGAGGTGGATCTGTTCAAACCCAACTGCTATGTGCCGGTGGCGGACGCGTTTGCCTACCGGGACATGGCGCTGTTCTGGAATCCCAAGAAATATATCTCCAAGGCGGCGCTCAGCTTCCGCGATTTCTGCGCTAACTATTGGAACGACAGGGAGCAGGCACCGTAAAAACACCCGGCGCTTCGTTTACTCGAAGCGCCGGGTATTTTTTATTCAAACTGCGAATTGTACAGCTTGGCGTAGAAGCCGCCTTTGGCCAGCAGCTCATCGTGGGTGCCCTGTTCGGTGATGGTGCCGTTTTGCAGTACGAGGATGGTGTCCGCGTGCTGG
>JAGBTC010000240.1 GCA_017631545.1 Oscillospiraceae bacterium | reverse complement strand
GTAAACCTGTCCCTGCACGCCTTTGAGGCCAATGATCTGTCCGTCCCCTTTGAGACATATCTGGACGGCTGCCTGGACTTTGCCCGGGCGGCCCAGGGGCGCAAGCTGGTGGTTTTCCGCCTGTGGAACGAGGGGGCGCGCAGGAGAAAAACGGGGAGATCCTGCGCGCGCTGGAGGGCTGCTTTCCCAAGCCGTGGACGCAGGAGCGCAGAGGCATTCGTATCGGGGAGCGGATCTACCTGGAACACGGGGATAAATTTGACTGGCCCGACCTTTCCGCCCCCGACGGGGGAGAGCAGGTGTTCTGTTACGGCCTGCGCGACCAGCTGGGGGTGCTGTGCGATGGAACGGTGGTGCCCTGCTGTCTGGATCATGAGGGGGATATCCCCCTGGGCAACCTGTTTGAGCAGGAGCTGGACGAGATCCTGTCCGGCCCACGGGCGCAGGCGATCGTCCGGGGCTTTGAACGGGGAATCGCGCAGGAAGAGCTGTGCCGCAAATGTGGCTTTGCCCGCAGCCGGTTTGGGTAAACAGAAAACGCACGCTGTCTTTGACAGCGTGCGTTTTATTATGTATTAAGGATATCAGGTACCGGACTGGGGGATGGCGATGATCACATAGTCCAGCGTACGCAGCCGCTCCAGCATCTCGTTGGAGTCCTCCAGATCCTTTACGGTACACTCCAGTCCGATGTGGGAAGGAATGCCGCTTTTGGCCTTGAATACCTGCAGCGAGGTGATGTCCCCGGACATTTCCCGGGAAAACTCGTTGACCATGGTGGCGTCGGACAGCTCCACATAAAAAGTGTCCATGTGATGCTGCTTGACCGAGCGCTCCAGCCGGGTGAAGCCGGTGACGGCCAGCGTCATGACCAGCCAGGCCATAATAGCACCGAAGTAGAAGCCTGCACCGATAGCCAGACCCAGACAGGCGGTGGTCCACAGGCCGGCAGCGGTGGTCAGGCCGGTGATGTGGAAGTGACCCCGGGTGAGAATGGTGCCTGCGCCGAGGAAGCCGATGCCGGAGATGACCTGTGCGCTGATACGCATGGGGTCGCCGCCCAGACCCAGGATCTGCACGGAGTAGATGCCCACCATCACCGTCATGGTGGAGCCAAGGCAGACAAGAATGTGGGTACGCAGGCCGGCAGCACGGCCGTGGCGTCCGCGTTCCGAGCCGATGCAGCCGCCGATGAGGGTGGCCAGCAGGATGCGTAACGCCACCGACCAGCAATTAAAACCGGCCAGAGTTGTGATAATGGTATTCAATGGGATTCCTCCAGACGTGGGCGGTGGTGGCCGCCGGGTATTTCCAATAAAATACGCCAAAACGGAGCATCTGTCAAGGAGAATTTGTTGCGTTTACCACAAAAGAATGAAAACATGGGCAAATGTGCGCCGAAGTCCTTTGCCGTCGGGGGAATGGATAGGCGTGCGTCCGGTGAGGCGGCATTGGAAGGGGAACAGAGGGGGCGGAAATGCGTCGTTTTTGGACATAAACAACAAAGGGAGACGAAGGGAAATGGGATTCTGCAGTCAAAATACCGATTTTGGGGCGCGCTGCATTTTTTTCTACCAAAGCAGGGCGAAAGCGTGTATAATGAGTGGTAATATCGCTGTAATTTCAATTTCAAACGAAAGGGAGTTGCGCGAGAGGAAGTGTCTGCTTCCGAAATCCGGTCCCGTGCCGGGGCTGGAGATGAAAAAGCTGTATAGCTACATAAAGGAGACGAAAACCATGAAGAAACTGTTCAGCATGATCCTGGCCGCCACTATGATGGTCGGCCTGCTGGCCGGCTGCGG
>JAGBTC010000239.1 GCA_017631545.1 Oscillospiraceae bacterium | reverse complement strand
TGGATTATCTGGCGCGCTGCCGCCGGGAGCTGGATGAGATACAGTTTGCCGACGACACTGCCGCGCGGCTGGAGGTGGAGCTGCGCGGAGCGCTGGATCGGGCACGGGAGAGCGCACAGGAGCTGTCCCAAGCGCGCGCTCAGGCTGCTATTTGCCTTCAGGAGCGCATCCAAAGCGAGCTGTCCCAGCTGGATATGCCCAAGGTGCGCTTTTCGGTGGAATTTTCCCCCAAGGCAGGGGAGGACGGTCTGGACGCCACCGGCATGGACGAGGTGCAGTTTCTTATGTCCGCCAATGTGGGTGAGGATCTCAAGCCCATCCACAAAATTGCTTCGGGGGGCGAGCTGGCCCGCATTATGCTGGCGCTGAAGAATGTGCTTGCGGAAAACGACGATGTCAGCACGCTGGTCTTTGACGAGGTGGACACCGGTGTGTCCGGCCGGGCGGCGCAGAAGGTGGCGCAGAAGATGGCGGATGTAGCCCGGCACAAGCAGGTGCTGTGTGTGACCCATCTGCCCCAGATCGCCGCCATGGCGGACAGCCATTTTTCCGTGGAAAAAGGGGAGGCGGACGGGCGCACCTACACCGCGGTGGAAAAACTCAGCCGGGAACGCCGGCAGCAGGAACTGGCGCGGCTGACCAGCGGCGACCTGATGTCGGACACCGCCCTGCGCGGGGCGGAGGAGCTGCTGCTGCGGGCGGAGGAATACCGCCTCGGGCACCAAAAATAAGGAGGAAGCGAAATGGCCTTTGCATTGCTGCCCGTTGCGGTTGTGGCCGCGCTGGTGCTGGTTGCTGTGGTCGGTTTTATCATCCATCAAAGCCGCTGAGAATACGGTGTTTTCATGACAGAAACAAACCCTTGACAAACGGGGCAATGCCCGTTATAATGCACTCGATAATTGCGTTGAAGGGGACAAGTAGCCCGGCTGCCGCTGCACAGAGAGCCGTTCGTTTGGTGTAAGAACGGAGAGCGCCGCCCTGTGAATACCCCCCGGAGCTGCCGCCCGAACCGATATCTCAGTAGGGTTGTGCCGGGTACGCCCGTTATTGCGTGGGAGTGCTATGTACTCCGTAAGGCCGCCATCGTGAGGTGTCGGCGACCAGAGGTGGTACCGCATTTTATGCCCTCTGTCCGAAAGGACAGAGGGTTTTTCTTGTGAAAGAGGCGATCCTTTCGTGACCAAACAACAAAGGGGAACGCTGTTTGTGTTCCTGGCGTCCATCTGTTACAGCCTTGGCGGCATCTGCATGAAGGGTATTCCCTGGAGCGGTATGGCCGTCAACGGCGGCCGCACAGCCATCGCCGTGGTGGTGATGGGGATCTATCTGCTGCTGAGTCGCCAAAAGCTGCGTTTTAACCGCTGGATCCTGCTGGGTGCGCTGGCGGTGTCTTTGACCAACATTCTCTTTGCCGTCGCCAACAAGATGACCACGGCGGCCAACGCCATCGTGCTGCAGTATACAGCGCCCATCTTCGTCATTGTGCTGACTGCCATCTTCCTGCACAAGCGGCCCGGCCGGCTGGATCTGGCAGCCTGTGCCCTGGTGTTCGGCGGCGTGCTGTGTTTCTTTGTGGAAAGCCTGTCCGGCGGCAGCCTGACGGGGGATATGCTGGCGCTGATCTCCGGTGTGACCTATGCCGTGGTCTTTATGCTCAATGACCTGCCCGACGGCGACGCCCTGTCTGCGGCCTTCTTCGGCCATGTTATCAGCGCCGTGGTGGGATTACCCTTTGTTTTGCAGCAGACGCAGTTTGGCACAACCTGCATGGTCAGCCTGCTGGTGTTGGGCGTGTTTCAGGTGGGATTTGCCTTCATCTTCTTGGGTGAGGGGCTGAAAACCACCCCTGCTGTCACCGCCAGCCTTGTTTCCGGCCTGGAGCCGGTGCTTAACCCCATTCTGGTGGCGTTGTTCTATCCGGGGGTGGATAACATCGGTCTTATTTCGCTGGTGGGCGCGGTGATCGTGGTCGGCGGCGTGATTGGATATAATGTCCTGCTGGCAAAGCAGGAGCAAAAAACAGTTTGTAATTAAATTGATATAAGGAGAATGAACGATGACTTGCTAC
>JAGBTC010000238.1 GCA_017631545.1 Oscillospiraceae bacterium | reverse complement strand
CCGTCGGCCCCACCGGCCCCACCGGCGCAACGGGAGCTGCCGGTGCCGTCGGCCCCACCGGCCCCACCGGCCCCACCGGGGCAACGGGTGCTACCGGTGCCGTCGGCCCAACCGGTCCGACTGGCCCTCAGGGGCTGATCGGTGCAGATGGCCCTCAGGGTCCCACCGGTCCCACCGGCCCTGCAGGAGTCATCACTCCGGGCGCGGCGGTAGCTGACCTTCCGGCTACGGCCACGCTGGAAGATGTGGTGGCAGCCTTCAACGCGCTGCTGGCGTCCCTGCGGACAGCCGGCGTGATCGCAAGCTGATTTTCGGCGAAAACGGCGTCCTTTGGACGCCGTTTTTATATGAGAGGAAGTATGTGTATGGGAAATTACAAGGTCTGTGTTTACGCAATCTGTAGGAATGAGGAGAAGTTTGTCCGCCGCTGGATGCACTCCATGTCCGAGGCGGACGAGGTGGTGGTGCTGGACACCGGCTCTACAGACGCAACGGTGCAGCTGCTGGAAGAGTTGGGCGCGCGGGTGACGGTGGAGGAGATCTCTCCGTGGCGCTTTGATGTGGCGCGCAACCGGTCACTGGAGTTGGTGGCGGAGGATGCGGATATTTGCGTGTGTACCGATCTGGACGAGGTGTTCCATCCCGGCTGGCGTTCGGCGCTGGAACGAGCGTGGGGGGAGGGGGCACATCGCCTGAGCTACCGTTACACCTGGTCCTTCCGCCCGGACGGCGGGGAGGGGAGCGTATTCTGCATCGAAAAGATCCACAGCCGCCGGGGGTGGCGGTGGACGCACCCGGTACATGAGGTGCTGGAGTGGACGGGGGAGGGGGTCGCACCGGTTGCCCGGTTTGCCCCGGGGGTACAGCTGGATCATCACCCCGACCCGGAAAAATCCCGGGCGCAGTATCTGCCGCTTTTGGAACTGTCGGTACAGGAGGCGCCGGAGGACGACCGAAATATGCACTATCTGGGGCGAGAGTACCTGTTTCGTCGGCGGTGGGATGACTGTATCCGCACGCTGAATCGCCACCTTTCCATGCCCACGGCGCGCTGGGCGGACGAGCGAGCGGCCTCCATGCGGTACATCGCCCGGGCGTATTTGCAAAAGGGGGAATGGGAACGGGCGGTGGCTTGGTATCTGCGTGCTGTGGCGGAAGCGCCCCACCTGCGTGAGGGCTATGTGGAGCTGGCGCACCTGCTGTACGAGAAAGGAGAGTGGGACGGGGTGGTGTGGCTGACCGGGCGGGCGCTGGCCATTACCAAACGCCCGGACTCCTATATCAGCGAGGCGGCGGCGTGGGGCAGCCTTGTGTGGGATCTGCGCGCCATGGCGCTTTACCATACCGGGCGCATCCCACAGGCGCTGGAGGCGGCGCGGCAGGCGGCACAGATGGAGCCGGGGGAGAAGCGGCTTGCGGAAAATGTGAGGGTCATAGAGGCGATGCTTGCCGCGCAGGGGGAGATGAAACCCCACGCGCGTTGAATGGGTGACAAAATTGTGCGAAAGGGTTGATTTTTCCACAGAGGAATTGGTATAATATAACCCGTATAATTGAAAATGCCGCTTTGGCATAGACGACCAAGAAATAAACGGAGGTCATGAGTTATGAGAAGCGTACAGTTTACCGAAACCGTTCTGCGTGATGCAAACCAATCCCTAATCGCTACTCGCCTGCCTTACAGCAAGTTCGAGCCCATTCTGGAGACCATCGATCAGGCCGGATACTATTCCGCCGAGGTGTGGGGCGGCGCGACCTTTGATGTGTGCCTGCGCTACCTGCAGGAGGATCCGTGGGAGCGTCTGCGAAAGATCCGCGCCAAGATGCCCAACACCAAGCTGCAGATGCTGCTGCGCGGCCAGAACATTCTGGGCTACAAGCACTATCCCGACGATGTGGTGCGTAAGTTTGTGGAGCATTCCGTGAAAAACGGCATCGACATCATCCGTATCTTCGACGCACTCAATGATGTGCGAAATCTGGAGGTGGCCATTGACGAGGCAGTGAAGCAGGGCGCTCACGCTTCGGGCACCATCTCCTTTACCTCCAGCCCTGTCCATACCCAGAAGACCTTTGTGGATATGGTCAAGGATCTCAAGAGCATGGGTGCTTCCTCCATCTGCATTAAGGACATGGCCGGCATCATGGGCCCGCAGGAGGCCTATAATCTGGTGTCTGCCATCAAGGACGCCGAGCCGGAGCTGCCCCTGGTCATCCACACCCACTGCACCACCGGGTTGGCTTTCATGACCTACCTTAAGTGTGTGGAGGCGGGTGCCGATGTGCTGGACACCGCCATCTCCCCCATGTCCGGCGGTACTTCCCAGCCTGCCACCGAAACGCTGGCCTACGCCCTGCGTGAAATGGGCTACGATGTGAAGCTGGACGACAAGAAGCTCATTCAGATCGCGGACTTCTTCAAGGGCGTGCGTGCTGACGCCCTCAAGGACGGGCTGCTTGACCCCATCTCCATGGCTACCGATACCCAGTGCCTGACCTATCAGATCCCGGGCGGTATGCTGTCCAACCTCATCTCCCAGCTGAAGATGATGAACGCCATCGACAAGCTGGACGAGGCTCTGCTGGAGACCCCCAAGGTCCGTGCCGACCTGGGCTATCCTCCTCTGGTCACTCCCACCAGCCAGCTGGTCGGCTCTCAGGCGGTGCAGAATGTGCTGGCCGGTGCGCGCTACAAGGTGGTGGGCAAGGAGATCAAGGCCTATTGCCGCGGCGAGTACGGCCGTACCCCCGCCCCCATCGACCCCGAGGTGCAAAAGAAGATCGTGGGCGATGCGCCGCTGGTGGAGGGTCGCTACGCCGACAGTCTGGAGCCCGGTTTTGAGGCCGCCAAGAAGGAACTGGGCGCCACCGCCAAGAGCGACGAGGATGTGCTGAGCTATATCGCCTTCCCCCAGGTGGCCATGGCCTTCTTTAAGGATCGTGAGGCCGGCTTCCCCAAGAAGGAAGAACCCAAGAAGGAGCAGCCCAAGCAGGCCGCTGCCCCTGCTCCTGCTACCACCCCTGTGAAGGCAAAGTCGGGCGACTGGATGGTGACCGTCAACGGGAAAACCTATGCCGTCAGCGTGGGTTCCGCCGCCGCTGCCGCGCCTGCTCCTGCTGCGGCTCCTGCCGCTGCCCCTGCTCCTGCCGCCGCTCCTGTCGCTGCTCCTGCCCCCGCTCCTGCGGCTGCTCCAACTGCCGCCCCCGCCCCCACTCCCGCGGCGGCTCCTGCTGCCGGGGAGACGCCGATGAAGAGCCCCATGCCCGGCAATGTGTTCCAGGAGGAGTGCCAGGTGGGTCAGTCGGTCAAAGCCGGTGACATCCTGGTGG
>JAGBTC010000237.1 GCA_017631545.1 Oscillospiraceae bacterium | reverse complement strand
CTGGGCCGGAATGATGCCGTCCTCGGTGCCGTCCAGCCGGCCGCGCAGGCCAAAGGCCTTGGGGATGGAGGGGCCGGTGATGTCCGCGTCCAGAACGCCCACCGACTTGCCCCGGCGGTTCATGGCCGCCGCCAGCGAAGCGGTGACGGTGCTTTTACCCACGCCGCCCTTGCCGCTGACCACGGCAATGACCTTTTTCACATTGGACTTGGGGTTGGCCGGCGCTCTGAGATCCTGAGGGGCGGTGCGCTCCCCACAGCTGGCGCTGCAGGTGGAACAATCGTGTGTACAGTTTTCTGCCATAATGATGCGTCTCCTTTGTTTCTTATTGCGGCCGATCAGCGGATCGGCGTATTTTCCTGATCCACCCGTTCCCGGGCGGTCTGCTCGTCAAAGTAATAGCGGAAGATGTCCGCCGCCACCGCGCCCAGCTCCGAGCCGGTGCCGCCCTTTTCCGCCACGATGGCAAGGGCGATCTGGGGATCGTCGTAGGGGGCGAAGCACACCAGCACGGCATTGGACTCCTTGGAGCCGGCGCTCACCTGTGCCGATCCGGTCTTGGCCCCCACCTTCACATCCAGATCGGCGAAATACTTGGCCAGCGAACCCTCCCGGGTCAGCGCCAGCATGCCGGCCTTGACCGCGCCCAGATTGGCCGACTTCAGTTCCAGCTGATCCAGCACCACCGGCTCGTACTCATACAGCACCCGGCTATTGTCCGCCGATTTGACCTGCTTGAGCAGGTGGGTCTGGTAGCGCGTGCCGCCGTTGACCAGCGTGGCCACATAGTTGGCCAGCTGAATGGGGGTAAACTGGCTGCTCTCCTGCCCGATGGCGACGGACAGGGTGTTGCCGGGATACCAGGTGCCGCCCATGGCTTCGGTATACTCCGGGCCGGCCATGACGCCGGTACTCTCCCCCAGCTCCAGTCCGGTTTTTTGCCCCAGACCGAACATGGCCGCGTATTCCTGCAGCCGCTCAATGCCCAGCTGCCGGCCCACATCGTAAAAGTAGATGTTGCAGGAGTTCATAATGGCGTCGGCCACCGTCTGGGGGCCGTGGGTGCCGCCGGTGCTGTTGTAGATCCAGCAGCGCGGGCCGTTATCACTGTAATACCGATACACGCCCGTGTCAAGTATCTGGGTGCGTGGGGTGACGATGCCCTCCTCCAGTCCGGCGATGCCGGTGACCATCTTGAAGGTGGAGCCGGGAGCATAAGTACCCAGCAGCGCACGGTTATACAGGGGCTTGAGGGGGTTCTGGGCATTTTCCGTATAGTCGGCGGAATAGGTCGCCAGCTGATAAGTGGGATAGGAGGCGCTGGCCAGGACTCCGCCGCTGTTGACATCGATGACCACCGCCGCCGCGCCCTGTGTGCTTTTGCTGGGCAGGGCAGGAATGCGCTTTGCCAGCGTGTCCTCCACCGCCTGCTGCAGCCCGATGTCTATCGTCAGCGACACATTGCTGCCGGCCACGGGCTGCTTGATCCAGCTTTGGCTGACCACCTTGCCGGCGGAGTTGAGTTCCACGCCGCGCACGCCGGACACGCCGCGCAGCCACGACTCAAAGACCTTTTCCGCGCCCTCTTTGCCTACACTGTCATCCATCTCGTAGTCGGGCACCTCGTCCCCGTCCACATCCACGCTTTTGTAACGGGCCCAGTCATCCTCGTCCATCAGTGCCACCCGTCCCAGCAGGTGGGCGGCGTAGTCGGTGTTGTACTGCCGCACGGACACCGGCCGGATATTCACCCCGGCCAGCCCCTGCTCCTTTACCCGGGAAATAAAGTCCACATCCACATCCCTGGCAAAGGTATACGCGGTGCGGTAGATGTCCCGGGATCGCAGGTACAGCTCGTAAAGCACTCCGGCCACCCGACGGGCCTGCTGCATATCCTGCGTGTCCAGCTTGAAGCTTTCACACATACGCGCCAGCAGCTCCCCTCCGGAAGGCAGCTGTACCGGCTTGCCGGCATCCTTGGTGATCCACTTGCGATCCACCGCCAGCCGGTAGAGGCGCGTGTTGTTCCAGGTGGTTTTCCCCTGGCTGTCGGTGGAGGTGTAGGTAAACACATCAGTTTGGGTAAAGTCAAAGGGCTCTTTCAGCCCGATGGGCAGCGAGTCGTTCCATTCCACGCCACAGTCCATGCAAATGTCGATCAGCCGGGACAGGATCTCGTTGCGCTGCCGGGCGTCACCCATGCGTCCGGTGTCCAGCGTGACCTGATAGCTGATGCGGTTGCTCACCAGCAGCCGTCCGTCGGCATCGGTGATGCTGCCGCGGCTGGCCTCCACCGTCTCCTTGTTGGCGATCTTCTGGTAGGATTGCCGGGCATAGTCCGCGCCGCGGACGATCTGGGTGCCGTAAAGCCCGCTGCCCAGCGCCAAAATCAGCGCCAGCACCAGCGCCACCAGCGCGTTGGTGCGGATATGAAATTGTTTGGAGTCCATCCGCTCACCTCCTGCTGCGCGAAGTTTGTTCCGGCCTCAGGCCAGCCGGTCGCCCCCCACCCGGCGATACACCCGGGCGAAGAGCCAATATACCAGCGGCGACCAGCACACAGACCATGCCAGCTGTGCCAGCGCCACCCCTGCCATGGAAGCGAATGTGGCACGCACAAGAAACAGCTCCCGCAGGATGTGAAACAGCTCCACCAGTCCCACGGTGACCGCCGAGCAAAGCACGCAGCCCAACAGGCCCTGCGCCAGCGCATACCGGGACAAAGCGCCGCCCAGCATCCCCAACAGGGTGAGCAAAATCACCCGGCTGCCGTCACTTCCGGCGTAGGCACCTGCCCACAGCAGCCCCGTGCCAAAGCCGAAGCCCGCTCCGCCGCTGACACCCTCCAGCACGCTCACCGCCGCCACCGCCACCGGCAGCAGCACCGGGGTCACCCCCCATACCGGCCAGCGGCTGAGCAGATAGGCGTCCAGCCACCACACCGGCAGCAGCGCCAGTGCGTAGCGAAACCATTTATACAGCCAGTCCTGCGTGGTCACAGGCGCACCTCCCGGTCTTAGTCTACGATGTCAAACTCCTTGATGACAAACACTTCAATCAGCTTTTCCAGCTGCACCGCCGGGCGCACCAGCGCGTAGCTGGCCATGCCCGAATCGTCGGCAGACACCTGCTCCACCGTGCCCACCACCAGTCCGGAGGGATACACCTCGCCCCGGCCGGAGGTAAGCACCTCGTCCCCGGCCATCAGCCCGGAGTCCAGCGGCAGGTAGGACAGCTTCAAAAGTCCCTGCTGCATCAGGGACAGGTCGCCCTCCAGAATACCGGCGGCGTTGGCCCGCAGCACCAGTCCGCCCATCTCGATGTTGGGGCTGAGTACCGTGTCCACCGTACACCAGTTTGGCCCCACCTGGGACACCACGCCCACCAGCACACCCGTTTCGGTGATGACGCAGTCGTCCGCCGCAACCCCGGCAGAGCTGCCCTTGGCCAGCGTCAGGGTGGAGTCCCACCCCTGCGTCCCCCGGGCGGTGACCCGGGCGGCCTCAAAGACGAAATCTCTGCGCTTTTGCTGCAGATTCAGCAGCTGACGCAGCTGGGCGTTCTCCCGGTTGGCCTCCTCGCCCTGACGCACCTTGTCCTCCAGCTCGGCCACCTGCCGGCGCAGGTCGGTGCGCTCCTGCTCGGAGGCTTGATAATTGAATACATATTCATACACACCGTCCACCCAGGTGACCACGGCGTTGATGCCGCTTCGCACCGGGGTTGCCACGGTATTGACCAGCGCGCTGACCGGATCGGTACCGAACACCATGCCGCACACGCCGATGATCAGCGAGGCGGCGATGGCCAGCACCAGCAGCAGTACGCCATGATTTTGCAAAAACTTTTTCACCCTATCACTCCCCGTGCCGGGCCAGCGGCTCCACGCCGAACCGGCGCAGCATACCGGCCAGCCGGTATACCGGCAGACCGACCACATTGTAGTAATCTCCGCAGATCCCCTCCACCAACACGCAGCCCCGGCCCTGAACGCCGTAGCTGCCTGCCTTGTCCATAGGCTCCTGCGTGTCCACATAAGCCTGGATCTGCTGGGGCGTCAGCTTGCCAAAGACCACCTGGGTGGCCTCGTGCCCGGTCTGCTCCTGCCTGCCCCGGCACACGGTCACTCCCGTATATACCGTATGGGTGCGGCCGGACAGCAGCGTCAGCATCTCCACCGCCTCCTGCCGGCTGTGGGGCTTGCCCAGCACACGGCCGTCCACCGCCACCACCGTATCCGCGGCGATGACCAGCGCATCGGGCTGCTGCGCGGCAATTTCCCGTGCCTTCTGCACGGACAGCTGCTCCACCATCTGCTCCGGAGACAGGGACGGCTCCAGGCGTTCCTCCCCCTGTGCCGGACAGATCTCAAAATCCGTCAGCCCCATGCGCTCCAGCAGCTCTTTGCGCCGGGGGGACTGGGAGGCAAGAATGATCTTCATGGCATAATTCTCCCGTTTCAGTCTTCTAATACAGCCTGCGTCGGGCCGGCGGACAAGGCGGCATCCACCCGGATGCTGCGCCCGTAAAGGAGATCGCTGCCCAGCCAAACGCGCACGCCATCATCCCCCTCTGCCTGCACCAGCTCCGGCTCCAGCTGTTGGGCCAGTTCTTCTTCGGTCAGGGGGACGAAGTCCTCGTCCTCGGCGCTCAGCCCGTTCACCTGCTCCAGCAGCCGGGAGGCGGCAAACGCGCGCAGGCGCGCGTCCCAGCCCGGGATGTCGGCCAGCAGCGCCCCGGCGGCGTCCAGCGCCCCCTGCTCCTCCTGCCCCCGGTCAAAGACCAGCAGCACCGGCCGCTCCAGCCATTTTACCTCGGCTTGGAACTGATCCACCCCCCGGTTGAGGGTAAACTTGCCCAGCGCACCGCCATCCAGCACCACGGGCTTGACCTGCTCGTCCAGAATGGCCTTCAGCTCCGGGTCAAAGCCCGGCTCGGGCATATCCACCAGCTGGAAGGCATCCCCCTCCAGTGCCGGGCGCACCTTGGCCTTGAGGATAAAGTTCCGGGGCAGGCGCTGAAGCAAATAGCCCAGCAGCCGATCATCGGCCAGAATTTCCAGAGACGCCGGCTGATGATGTACCACGGCATCAAACGCGTCCATCCATGCCGTCAGGGGGACACGCACCGTCCACAGTTCATCCTCGTTCTCCCGGGTGTGGGACGCGCCCTGCATCCCGGTCACCGCCACAAGGGTCATTTCCTGCGCCTCAAAGCGCCGGGCAAAGGCCTGCACCTGCTCCTGCTCGGGGGAGAGCTTGCGCTCACTCGCTTTCTTTTTTCCAAACAGCCACATAATGGTCTTCCTCTCCGCGATCAAGCGTATCTCATATCTTTGTTTCTCTTACTTGCCCGTAGAGCCAAAGCCGCCTGCGCCCCGGTCGGTGTCGTCCAGTTCGTCCACCAGCTCCAGCTCCGGCCGAAGGACGGGGGCGATCATCAGCTGGGCGATGCGGTCGGCAGGCTGAACGGTGTAGTCCGTGTCACCGGAGTTCTGCAGCCCCACCATGATCTCCCCCCGGTAGTCGCTGTCGATCACACCCACACAGTTGGCCGGGGCGATGCCGTGCTTGATGCCCAGCCCACTTCGGGCATAGACCAGCGCCACATAGTCTGCCGAGGGCAGCGCGATGGCAAGTCCCGTGGGGATCACCGCCCGACCCCGGGCCGGGATGACCACCGGCGCATCCACACAGGCGTGCAGATCCATGGCCGCCGCCCCGGCGGTGGCGTAAAAGGGGTGGGGAATGTCTGTCCCGATCTTGGGCGAGAGCGCCTTGATCTTCAGTTTCATAACCGCACTCAACTGCCTTTCTTCATTGTGTCATATCCCCCCTGCGAAGGGGGGCGAACGGTGTTGTTTTTATTCCACCGCCCGGTAGTAAAGTCCCCGGGTGATCCCCTCGGGGGCGACGGCGGACGGATGAATATACTCCCGAAGGATCTGCGCGCACTGCTCCGGGCTCTCGGTGGTAAAATACAGCCGCGCCGCCCACAGCCCCAGCGCGTCCCAATCCGCCCGTTTGTCCGCCAGATACAGCGTACGGGCATTGAGGATCTCGTTGCGGCAGCCGTAGGCTTTGACCACGGGAAAGCGCTCCCCCTTGCGGTCGGTGAGCAGGCTGGTCTGGTGGCAGCTATGCTTGCCGGTGTGGTTGTGTACGATGCAGTTTTCCGTGATCATCAGGGGCAGACGGCCGTAGGCCATCAGCTCCACATCCATGTTCTTGCAAAGATCCCGGATCTGGGCCAGCCGCAGCTCGAAGGAGGCGGTGGCAGACACAAAGCCCAGCTCGCCCAGCTGCTCCAGCGTCAGGCTGTTGAATACCCCAAGGCCGAAGTCCGCACGCAGGGCAAAGCCCATTTCCTTAGCCAGCCGAATAGCGCCGGGGGTGGCCACCAGCGCATCGGAAACACCCAGCTCACGCATCTTTTCCAGATCGCGTACCACACTCTCCCGCTCCCGATCCCAGAAGATCCGGGGCAGGATCGCCCCCACCGGCACACCTGCCGCCATGGCCTGCTCCACCTTGTCCGGATGGGCCGCCCCCTCCTCGCAGGGGACATAGAGCATAGCCGGCTTGCAGGCAAGCAGCTCCGGGGTGATCTGCTGCGCGTTTCGGACGGACACCGTCACCCGGGGCGCGTCGTTCCGATTGGCTCTTGCCGGGGCAGGAACAAATTTGTTCTCCCGCCGTTGGGGCAGTGCGGTGCGGCATTGGCTCAGCTTGTCCAGCAGCTCTCTTCGCAGGGCGTTCAGGGCAGACAGGGGCAAAGACAACCCCTCGTCCACCTGCACCTGTACCCCACGGCACACAAAGGCCGTGCCGCCGGTGCGCTCGAGCTGAGCGGACACTTTTTCCTGCGTCAGCGGCACGCTGCGCGCCGGCTCGGGCACCGGCCCGTCCACCTGCACCCGGTTGCCGTCCTCGTCCCACGCCTGCACCCGGGCAGGCCGGTCGGCGCGAATGTCCGCACTCATGTACACAGAAACCGTCCCCGGCTGCTTGCCCTCGTAGGCGGCGCGCGCCTGGGCGAACAGCTCCTTGGGCTCTTCCTCCTCCCGGCGAATACCGAACATATGCGGCCCCTTGTTGTCCATGAAATATCCGTCGGTAAAGCCGTCCCGGGAAAAGGCCTGACGCAGCATTTCCAGCTCCCGGGCGGTGGGCTCACGCCCCTCCCGGATGGCCCGGGAGTACACCCCGGTGACGATGGATACATATTCCGGCCGCTTCATACGGCCCTCCAGCTTGACACAGGTCACGCCGATCTCGTCCAGCTGCTTCAGGTGGCCGGCAAGGGACATATCCTTCAGGGAAAGAGGGTAGCTGTCCGCCTTGCCGTTCCAGCCGTACATCATGCGACAGGGCTGGGCGCACAGGCCCCGGTTGCCGCTGCGTCCGCCGATGACGCTGGAGAAAAAGCACTGGCCGGAGTAGCACATACACAGCGCCCCGTGGACAAACACCTCCACCTCAATGGGGGAGTGGGCGCAGATATGCTCGATCTGGGAGCGATCCAGCTCCCGGGCCAGCACCACCCGGGTCATGCCCAGGTCGGCGGCCAGTTTGGCTCCGTCCAGCGTATGTACGCTCATCTGTGTGGAGGCGTGTACCGGCAGGTCGGGCACCGTCTGCCGGAGCATCCGCAGCACGCCCAGATCCTGCACCAGCACCGCGTCGATGCCCATTGCGCTGGCCTGGGCGGCAAACTCGGCAGCGGCAGGCAGCTCCCGGTCGGTGAGCAGGGTGTTCATGGTCAGGTAGACCTTGACCCCGTGCAGGTGGCACAAGGCCACCCCCTGCTCCACCTCTTCCCGGGTGAAGTTTTTCGCGTTGCGCCGGGCGTTGAAATCCCCAAAGCCCAGATACACTGCGTTGGCACCGCCGTATACAGCGGCGGTGAGCGCCTGCATCGAGCCGGCAGGGGCAAGCAGTTCCAGCATGACAGCCTCCTTTGCGCGCATCTGCTTTGCGCGCGCCCGTGGTTCTGTGCCGTAATTTGCGGCATCCTATCACTTTATTATACCACACTTTATATTCCAACAAAATAACAAACCGTAAATTTCGCAAATTTCACGATATTTTGTCAATGGATTTGATTTTGTGTTTACTCGGGGCGATTTTTAGAGTATGATAAGAAATACGGAATTTTTATTTGGAAAGGAGGCGGTCTTGTGCAGCCTATGGATCTGCTCCCCAACAGCATACTGTCCCTGAGCGGCGAGACCGCCGACCGCCTGCTGGCACTGAACGACCCGGACGCGGCGCTGCTGTACCTGCACCTGCTGCGCCGGGGGAACGCCCAGAATCTGGATTGGCCCGTGGCCCGGCTGCACGCGGCCCGGGATCGGCTGGTGGCAAACAAGCTGCTGGCCGGGGCGCAGGCCGCCCAGCTTACCGCCGCCCAGCCCGAGCCGGCGCAGGAGGCCGTCCCCGAGTATACCACCGCCGACATTACGCAGGCGCTGGCCGGAGCCTCCCCCTTCTCCTCCCTCGCCGACGAGGTGGAGCGGCGGCTGGGCAAAAAGCTTTCCACCCCCGATTTGAAAACGCTGTTTTCCCTGTACGACCAGCTGGCGCTGCCGCCGGAGGTCATACTGATGATCCTGACCTGGTGTATTCAGGAGCAGGAGCGCAAATACGGCCCGGGCCGGCGTCCTTTCCTGTCCACCATCCGACGGGAGGCCGCCATTTGGGCCAGAACCGGCGTGGACACCGTCCAGCAGGCCAACAGCTACCTCACCCGCCTGCAGGCCGCCCGGGCACGGGAGCGGGAGGTCGCCCGTCTGCTGGAGCTGCCCGACCGGGAGCTGGTAGAACGGGAGCGCAAGTACATTACCCAGTGGCTGGAGCAGGGCTTTTCCGACGATGCGCTGCGCCTTGCCTATGAAAAAACCGTGATGGGCACCGCCTCCAAAAGCATGGATTGGCGGTACATGAACGGCATTTTGCGCCGATGGCACGAAAAGGGGCTGCACACCGCCGCACAGGTGGAGCAGAGCGAACGCGCCCCCCGCACGGGCGGCTCGGCCACCCCACCGGCGGAGGACTCTGCCCTGCGCGCACAGCGCGAGCGCGAGCGAACCCGTCGGCTTCTTGAGAAAATGAGCAAAGAACAGGGAGGTTGATCCCATGTCATACGATCCCAATGTCCTCCGGCAGGCCACCGCCCGGCTGGAGCAGCAGCGCCTTCAGCGCGCCG
>JAGBTC010000022.1 GCA_017631545.1 Oscillospiraceae bacterium | reverse complement strand
TCGTGAACGTGTCCGCCAAGGACAAGGGCACGGGCAAGGAGCAGAACATCACCATCACCTCCTCCACCAACATGTCCAAGGAGGATGTGGAGAAGGCCGTGCGCGAGGCCGAGCAGTTTGCTGCCGAGGACGCCAAGCGCAAGGAAGAGGTGGACATCCGCAACCAGGCCGACCAGGTGGTCTACCAGACCGAGAAGACCCTGGAGGAGCTGGGCGACAAGGTGGACGCCAACGACAAGGCCAGCGTGCAGGCCGCTGTGGACAAGGTGAAAGAGGCCCTGAAGGGCACCGACACCGAGGCCATCAAGGCCGCTACCGAGGAGGCGACCAAGGCCTTCTATCCCATCGCCGAGAAGATGTATCAGCAGAACGCGCCCCAGGGTGATCCCAACATGGGCGGCGCTGATTTCGGCGGTGCGGCTCCCGGCGGCAATGCCGATCCCAATGTGGTGGACGCGGACTACACCGTGGTGGACGACGACAATAAATAATAAAATTATGCAGAGCCGCTGAAGTCAGCGGCTCTGCATACCCTTGTATATTCCCGACCCGAAGCCCAGCGCAGCGGGTTTGGGGCGGAGAGGAGGAGCAAGGAAGCAAGGTGAGCTTTTTCGCCGTGCGGAAAAACGAACTGGGCGGACTTTGCGACGACGATATGGCAGATAAACGAGATTATTATGAAGTGCTGGGCGTGAGCAAGGGTGCTTCCGAGGATGAGCTGAAAAAGGCCTATCGAAAGCTGGCCAAGCAGTACCACCCCGACCTGCACCCCGGTGACGCCCAGGCGGAGGCCAAGTTCAAGGAGGCCAACGAGGCCTACGAGATCCTGTCCGACAGCGAAAAGCGCGCCCGGTACGACCAGTTCGGTCACGCCGGCGTCGACCCCAACTTCGGTGGGGGCGGCGGCTTTGGCGGCTTTGATATGGGCGATCTGGATCTGGGTGACATTTTCGGCAGCTTCTTCGGCGGCGGTTTTGGCGGCGGCGGCTTCGGCGGCGGAGCCCGGCGCAACGGCCCCCAGCAGGGGGAGAGCCTGCGTGCCAATGTGACCGTCACCTTTGAGGAGGCCGCCTTTGGCTGTGAGAAGCAGATCAATCTGACTCGCAGCGAAAGCTGTCCGGAGTGCCGCGGTTCCGGCTGTGAGGCAGGCACCACGGCAGAGACCTGTCCCGACTGCCGGGGCACCGGTGCGGTACGCATCCAGCGCGGCGCAGGCGGCTTTGCCTTTACCAGCACCGCCCCCTGTAACCGCTGCCGCTCCACCGGAAAGATCATTCACAGCCCCTGTAAGGAGTGCGGCGGCGCAGGCAGCGTGAGAAAGACCAAACGCATCACCGTCAACATTCCTGCCGGCATTGACGACGGGCAGGCGGTCTCCCTGCGCGGTCAGGGCAACGCCGGCCGCAACGGCGGCCCAAGCGGCGATTTGATCGTGGGCGTGCGTATCCTGCCTCACGATCAGTTCCGGCGTGAGGGCACTACCGTGCTGTATGAACATAAGGTGAGCTTTACCCAGGCAACGCTGGGCGCTCAGCTGGAGATCCCCACCATTGACGGCAAGGTGAAGTACGATCTGCCTGCCGGCACCCAGACGGGGACGACCTTCCGTCTGAGGGGCAAGGGTATCCCGGCTCTGCACGGCCGCGGTCGGGGCGACCAGTATGTCACCGTGCGCGTGACGGTGCCCACCGGCCTGACGGCCGAGCAGAAGCAGGCGCTGCACGCCTTTGCTCAGGCGATGGGCGAGGAGAAACCCTCCGAGGAAGGCAAGAGTATCTTCGGCAAGGGAAAGAAGAAAAAGTAAAGAAAACAGCGCCCGAAGCCGTTGGCTTCGGGCGCTGTTTGGTTGATAGGGGTTATTCCTCCACGCTGAGGCTGGCGATGAACTGACGGGCGGAACGGGGGGTGCGGCCGCCGTGGCGGATATCCCACTTCATGGCCAGCGCGTGCAGCTGCTCGGCGTCCATGGTGATGCCCTCCAGTCCGGCCAGATGATCCACCAGCGCCAGATAGCCCTTCTTGTCCATATTCTGGTAGGGGATACGCAGGCCAAAACGCTCGGACAGGGCGGTCTTTTCGGCGATGGTCTCGAAGGTGTCCACCTCCTCACCGGCGCGCTCGCTGAAGGTCTGGCGCACCAGATGGCGGCGGTTGGAGGTGGCATATACGGCCACATTGACCGGGCGGGGCTCCAGCCCGCCCTCCAGAATGCTCTTCAGGGCGGAGAACACCTTGTCGTCCTGATCAAAGGCAAGGTCGTCGATGAAGAGAATGAATTTCTGGGGTTTGCTGCGAAGAGAGCGGATCAGGCGGGTCAGGTCGGAAAGGCCGTCCTTCTGCACCTCGATCAGGCGCAGGGAGTCAAAGCCGGGCAGGGAGATGAGGGACTTGACCGTGGCCGACTTTCCCGTGCCGCTGTCCCCGAACAAAAGCACATTGTTTACCCGGTGTCCCTCCAGCAGGGCACGGGTGTTGGCCACCACCTGAGCGCGCTGCATCTCGTAGCCCAGCAGCTCCTCCGGCTTGGGGCAGTCGGGCTGGGCGACGGGGATCAGCTCCCCATTCTCCCACAGGAAGGCACGGTAACGGGCGAACAGACCGGCGCCGTGTACCTTGTAAAAAGCGGTCAGCTGCTCCATGGTGGGGGCAGGGCAAGTGTTCCAGCGGGGGAGAGTGTCCAGCACGGCGGCGTCCCGTGCGTCCAGCAGCGGCGCGATGGCGCTCACCAGTCGGTCACACTCCAGCGTGGACAGGGCGGAAAAGGTGGCAAGGTCGGCAGCCACCGCGTCAAGCAGGCTGTCGCTGACCTGCTCCAGCGCCAGCGCCTGAGAATAGGGGCTTTCCCGGTAGAACAGCGCCTGCTCCAGCCACGCGCCGGGATGGGCGCACTGCTGCTCCTGCAGGGCAAAATACAGGTCGGTGTAGCGCTCCAGCGCCTGCTCTGCCTGATTGGCGTGCAGGGCGTCCAGCAGGGCGGTGAAGGCGGTCATGACCGGGTCGCACATCAAATGCTTATGTACCCGGATGGCCTTGAGGGCGATGCGAAGTTCGTGAAGTTCCATTTGGATTCCTCTTTCGTCATGAAATCGTTGTTCTCCATTGTACGGGAACAGACCGCCCTTGTCAACCACTGCGCTGCGTGTTAAAATAGCAGGGCAAATCAGCAAAGTGAGGTACCGTTATGGACATTGGCGGCATTACCATAGACAGCAGGCTGGCCCTCGGCCCTATGGCAGGGGTGACCGACCTTGCCTTTCGCACCATCTGCCGGGAGCAGGGGGCAGGGCTGACCGTGACCGAGATGGTCAGCGCCAAGGCCCTGTGCTTTCAGGATAAAAAGTCCATCCCCCTGCTGGCACTGGGAGAGGGGGAGCATCCCGCCGCCGCCCAGATCTTCGGCAGTGACCCGGTGTGTATGCAGGAGGCCGCCGCCATCGCCCGTGAGGTGTCCGGCGCGGACTTTATCGACATCAACATGGGCTGTCCCGTCCCTAAGATCGCCAACAGTGGGGACGGCTCCGGCCTGATGCGTACCCCTGAGCTTGCCGTGAAGGTGGCCGAGGCGGTCATTCGCGGCGCAGGCTGTCCCGTGACAGTGAAGATGCGGCTGGGCTGGGATAAAGGCTCCATCAACTGCGTGGAGTTTGCCAAGGCCATGGAACAGGCAGGGGTCGCGGCGGTGACGGTTCACGGGCGCACCCGCACCCAGATGTATGCCGGCACCGCCAACTGGGATTGGATCCGGGAGGTCAAGCAGGCGGTGCGTATTCCGGTGATCGCCAACGGTGATGTGTTTTCCCCCAAGGACGCGGTTCGCATTTTAAGCTATACCGGCGCGGACATGGCCATGATCGGCCGGGGCGTGTTCGGCAACCCGTGGATCTTTGCCCAATGCAAGGCGGCGCTGGAGGGACGGGAGATCCCACCCATTCCGCCCCTTGCCCAGCGGTGCGACACGGCGGTGCGGCAGTTTGAGATGGCGGCACAGAACAAGGGAGAGAAAATCGCCTGTCTGGAGGCGCGAAAGCAGTACGCGTGGTATTTGAAGGGCGTTTCCCACGCAGGCTATTATAAGGAGCAGATCTGCAAGATCACCACGCTGGACGATGTGTACCGGGTGACGGCAGGGATCAAGCGGGATCTGTGCGACTGACCAAATTTAAGCAGGGGAAGGCGGTGAGAAAAGCCATGACGGAACAGGAACTGGTACAGCGGGCCCAAAAGGGCGACGAGGACTCCTTTGCCCGGCTGATGGGAGAGAATGAAACGCGCATTTACAACCTGACCCTACGCATGACGGGCAACGAGCAGGATGCACTGGATCTGGCACAGGAGGCTTTTTTCAACGCATGGAAGGGACTGAAGTTTTTCAAGGGGGACAGCAGCTTTTCCACCTGGGTCTATCGCCTGGCCACCAACGCCTGCATCGACCATCTGCGCCGGAAAAAGCGACGGCAGGATATTTCCGTCTCCATGCCTGTGGTGGACGAGGAGGACGACCGTCCGCCGGACATTCCCGATGAACGCTACGCCCCGGAACAGGTGCTGGAACGAAAACAGCTGCGTCAGGCGGTGACCCGGGGGCTGGAACAGCTGTCCGCGGAGCATCGGCAGGTGCTGATTATGCGGGAGCTGGACGGGCTTTCCTATCAGGAGATCGGGCAGCTGCTGGGGCTGGAGGCAGGGACGGTGAAGTCCCGTATCGCCCGGGCGAGATTGGCGCTGCGAAAAATATTGGTGGAAACGGGGAACTTTCCCCCCGGGCCATCGTCATAGTAAACAAGAGGAAAAAAGCGAAAGGAGGGTGACCCGGTATGAACTGTGAACGATATCTGGATCTGCTCAGCGCACGGCTGGACGGCGCGCTGACGCAGGAAGAGGAAAGGGAGCTGATGCAGCACCTGCAGGACTGCGATGCCTGCCGGGCCATCGCCCGGGAACTGGAGGATATTCACAGCGCGCTGGCCGATGCAACCCGGGTGCAGCCGCCCAAGGAGCTGGCACAGGGCGTGATGGAGCGCATCCGCGCCCAGCGCACCGCCCGGCGGACTTCGGTGCGCCGGCTGGGCACGCTGGCGGCGGCGCTGGTGCTGTGTGTGGGGCTGTATCCGCTGCTGCGAGCCATGTCTCCTGTAGGCAACACGGGAATGGTCATGGAGGCGGCCGACGCCGAAGCACCCATGCAGAGCGCCCGGTACGCCGAGCAGGAGACGGCGGCGGACGGCGCGCTGCTGGACACCGCTGCAGAAAAGGGAAAGGCAAGCGGCCAGACGCAGAACAGTCAGGCTGCTTCCCGGAATACGCAGGAGTACAAGTATGCCTGTGCAACCCAGGCAAAGAAGAAGCTGCGCCTGAGCGATACGGATGGCTTTGGCAAGACCGAGGCGTGGGTGCTGGACAGCGTGCAGGCGATGGAAGCGTTTCTTGCCCCGTTGGACGGGGAGACGCTGTCCGAAGTGACCCGGGAATACGACGCGGAATTTTTCCGCACCGGCCGCCTGCTGGCGGTGGTGGTGCGCGAGCCCAGCAGCTCCATCACCCACGAAGTCACCGGACTGGACGAAGTGCGGGTGTGGGTGAAACGCCGCGTTCCCCAGGCGGGAGACAGCGATATTGCCTGCTGGCTCATTCTGGCCGAGGGAGACGAGTGCTTTGGCTCCGCCCGGGCGCTGGATGTGGAATGGATCCAGGAATAAAATGCAGAAACGGGGTGCCGGAAGGTACTCCGTTTTTCGTTTTTACGCTCTTTTACGCATTAAATCGCGCATTTACATTTTCGTCAAAAAACTGTTGTGTTTTTTGGCGTTTTATTATATAATAACCAACAGCATGATATTGCACCGGTTTTGCCGGCGCTTGTCGCGAAACACCCAAATGTAAGGAGTGGAAACAAGCATGAACAACTATTCGGTACAAAACATTCGTAACATCTGCCTGCTGGGTCACGGTGGTAACGGAAAGACCGCTCTGGCCGAAAGCCTGCTTTACATGACCGGCGCTCTGGATCGCATGGGTAAGGCGGTGGACGGCAACACCGTGTGCGACTATGATCCCGAAGAGATCAAGCGCCAGATCTCCATTACCACCGCGGTGGCACCTGTGGAGTACAAGGGCTGCAAGATTAACATTCTGGATACGCCGGGCAGCGCGGGCTTTGCCGGTGAAGTGGTAGCCGCCCTGCGCGCCGCCGACGCCGCCATCATCGTCTGCTCCGCCAAGGACGGGCTGTCCGTGGGTCTGGAGAAGGCGTGGAAGTACTGCGAAGAGCGCAATATGCCCCGCTTTATCTACATCTCCAAGACCGATGAAGATAACTCCGACTACAATGCGACCTTCGACGCCCTGCGTGAGCGCTATGGCAACAAGATCGCGCCCGTGGTCGTTCCCATCTGGGACGAGAACAAGAAGGTCACCGGCATCATCGATGTGATCAACAAGCGCGCCTATGAGATGCAGAACCTCAAGCGCGTGGAGATCGATGTGCCCGCCGGCAAGGACGAGGTCATTACTGAATTTAACGACGCGCTGAAGGAGTCCGTGGCTGAGACCAGCGAGGAGTTTATGGACAAGTTCTTCTCCGGTGAGGACTTTACCTATGCCGAGATGATCACCGGCCTGCGTCAGGGCGTGCGCGAGCTGTCCCTGTTCCCCGTGCTGTGCGGCTCTGCCGTCAACTGCATGGGTTCGCTGATGCTGATGGATTACATCATCGACCTGCTGCCCAACCCCATGGAGGGCAACTACCACAAGGCCACCCGGACCGACGGCGAGAGCGAGGAGTTCGTGGTTTCACCCGGCGGCGTGCCCACCGCGTTCGTGTTCAAGACCGTGTCCGATCAGTACGGCAAGTACTCCTTCATCAAGGTGCTCTCCGGCGAGATCACGCCCGACATGACGCTGGTCAACGCCCGGACCGGTGAGAACGAGAAGATCGGCCGCCTGTACGAGATGCGCGGCAAGAAGGCCACCGAGACCAAGCTGCTCTCCTGCGGCGACATCGGTGCCATCGGCAAGATGGAAAAGGTCAAGACCGGCGATACCCTGTGTGACAGCCGCAAGGTGGTCTCCCTGAAGGCGCTGCCCTTCGCCGAGCCCTGCTATCAGGTAGCCATTTCCCCCAAGACCCGCGGCCAGGAGGACAAGGTCGCCCAGGGTCTGGTTCGTCTGAACGAAGAAGATCCCACCTTCACCGTGGTCAACAACGCCGAGACCCGTCAGATGGTGCTCACCGCCGCCGGCGACATCCATGTGGATGTCCTCGTTGCCAAGCTGAAGAGCCGTTTCAATGTGGATGTGGAGCTGAAAGAGCCCCGCGTGCCCTACCGCGAGAAGATTCGCAAGACCGTGTCCAAGCAGGGCCGTCATAAGAAGCAGACCGGCGGCTCCGGTCAGTTCGGTGATGTGTGGATCCGCTTTGAGCCCAACTTTGACGAGGAGCAGATGGTCTTTGCTGAGGAAGTCTTTGGCGGTTCCGTGCCCAAGAACTACTTCCCCGCGGTGGAGAAGGGTCTGCGTGAGGCCTGCGTCCATGGCCCGCTGGCCGGCTACCCCGTGGTCAACCTGAAGGCCGTGCTGTACGATGGCTCCTACCACCCCGTGGACTCCTCCGAAATCGCGTTCAAGACCGCCGCTCAGCTGGCTTATAAGGCCGCTATGCCCGAGGCGAACCCCGTGCTGATGGAGCCGGTTGGCGAGCTGAAGGTCACCGTGCCCGACGCCTACATGGGCGATGTCATCGGTGATCTGAACAAGCGCCGCGGCCGCGTGATGGGTATGACGCCCCAGGACGGCGGCGAGCAGGTTATCGAGGCCGAGGTGCCCATGGCCGAGATGATGTCCTACACCATCGACCTGCGTGCCATGACCCAGGCCCGCGGTTCCT
>JAGBTC010000236.1 GCA_017631545.1 Oscillospiraceae bacterium | reverse complement strand
TGTGGGAGAAATTGGCGGGATAATCCTGCGGCTATTCAGAATTTCGGCTATAAGGCAGAATGACAGGATAATGAAGCAGTGTTGCCAATTTTCTTGCGAGCGGGAGCGAGCCGCGCCGTAAGGCGCGTGAATTCGCAGCGAAGCGAGAATTCTCGAGGGCGAATTTATTTCGCCCGAAGAAAGCAAAATCGGGTTCCCGCAAAATCAAAGATTTTGTGGGAGAAATTGGCGGGATAATCCTGCGGCTATTCAGAATTTCGGCTATAAGGCAGAATAAAAAGTGTCTCCCGAATTATTCGGGAGACACTTTTTGTTTGTGTGCTTTGATTTGGGAAGGAAGCAGCCCCGTGTGCCGGCGGAAAACGCTGCTGAAATAGGAGCAGTTGGTAAAGCCGCACACAAAGGCGGTCTCCTTTACGCTGCATTGTCCGCGCTCCAAAAGGCTTCGGGCATAATCGCACCGGATGGTATTGAGATAGTCGATCAGGGTGTAGCCGGTAATGCGTTTGAACTCACGCAGGAAGTGAAATTTACTCAGCCCGGCGCTGGCGGCGATCTGGTCGATGGTGAGTTTCTGGGACAGGTTGGCTTTCATAAATCCGATGGCTCGATGTACATGTTCCAGAGAGGGATCCTGTGTCAGACGATCCACGGTTCTGGGGGTGCTGTGGTGCAGACACAGATGCAGCAGCAGGTTCAAAACGGCACTTTTGATGCGTGCAGTTCCCCAATTGTCGTCTCGGTTGTCATAGGATTGCATGACTTGCCGGAACAGGGCGGTCACCTGCGGGTCATCCCGAATCAGGGGCTGAAAGATCAGCTGGCTGGGATCAATGTCGTGATACAGGCAGAACCGCTTGTCTATGATCAGGCAGAAGTGCGGCAGACTTCCGTCGGAGATGATCTGATGGGGGCTGTAGGAATTGACGGCCACAATATCCCCCTTGCGTACGGCCAGTCGCATACCGTCATACAGCACATATCCCTCGCCATCCAGAAAGCACAGCAGCTCCAGATTTTCGTGGATACCGAACACACTCTTCAGACGGGTCACCCGGGGATGGATGATAAACGGGAACTCCGGAGTGGATGAACGGTGGGTTTCAAAGCGCACTGTTTGCGTATTTAGCAATATACTGTTATTCATGAGCAAAATCCCCACTTGAAAATTCTGCTTGTACTATATACAATTATCATGCAAAAAGCAAGAGCAAACGGCTCCTGCATCTGAAATAACAGCATAATATTTACCATAGGAGGAGAATTGCGATGAAGAATCTGAGAATCGAAGATCTGTCCGTGGAGCAGAAGGTTGGTATGCTCCTGTGCTCCAGAAGCTTCAATAACGAGGATGATCTGGAGTTTACCCTTGAGCTGATCCGCAACCACGCGCTGGGCTGCGTTCAGGTGCCCATTTATAATACGGAGGCCATGAAGCGCATCAAAGAGGTGGCGGACTACCCCATTCTGATCATCACCGACATGGAGATGGGCTTCCCCACTTCCGAGCTGCCCCCCGTTCCCCTGATGTCTCTGGGTGCCTGTGACAACCCCGAGTATTACCGCTCCTTTGCCCGCGCTGTGGTGGCCGACGCCAAGGCCGCCGGCTACAACGGCACCTGGAACCCCAATGTGGATCTGGGCGCCCAGCAGCGCAGAATTTCCGACGACCCCGAGGTGGTGGCCAAGGGCGCGGCAGAGATCAGCCGCGTGTACTCCAACAACAGCTTTATGAACTGCGCCAAGCACTATCCCGGCGGCACCCACCGTTTCGATACCCATATGGCCAACGACGGCTGCCACAATACCAAGGAAGAGCTGCTCAACGTAAGAATGGTGCCCTACTTCCGTCTGATGGAGCAGGGGCTGCTGGACTCCATCATGGTGGGACACAGCGTCTATACCCACATCGACCCCGAGAATCCTGCCACCCTGTCCAAGAAGGTCATTGACCTGATCCGCGACCGTGGCTTTGACGGCATCGTGTGGACGGACTCTCTTGCCATGATGGCCATTCTGCAGAAGTACGGCGAGGAGAATGTGATGGGTCTGGCCGTGGCCGCCGGCAACGACATCGTGCTGCCCAACTACCGCACCTCCGCCCGTAAGAACTACGAGATGCTGCTGCAGAACTACCGTGACGGCTTCTTTACCGAGGAGCGCCTGAACGAGGCCGTGCGCCGCGTGCTGGCCGCTCAGGCCAAGGTGGGCGCCGAGCCTCCCCATGCCGAGCCCTTCACCGAGAAGGACCGCGAGAACTACTTCAAGATCGCCGCGGACTGCATCACCGCCATCAACGATCCCGGTGTGGACGCCGCTCTGCCTGCGGACAACAAGGATCGCCTGTTCATCATCATCACCAATCAGACCAGCAGCAACAAGGAGATCGTGCAGGAGACCATCGTGCGTGACTGGTACCGTCCCAACGAGATCGAGG
>JAGBTC010000235.1 GCA_017631545.1 Oscillospiraceae bacterium | reverse complement strand
CCATATGGATACGGTCCACCCTGTGGGGGCGTTCGGCCCCGAGGTAGTCCGGGAGGAAGACGGAAAACTTTACGGGCCGGGTGTGGTAGACTGCAAGGGCGGTCTGGCCTGCGCTTTGCTGACCATGGAGGCGCTGACTGCCTGCGGCTATCGCCGGCATCCGCTCAAGCTCATTATGACGCCGGACGAGGAGATCAGCTCTCCCACCAGCCGGGAATTTATCGCCGAGCAGAACGCCGGGGCAATGGCGCTTTTTAACTGTGAGACCGGCACTGACGGCAAGATGACCACCGCGCGCAAGGGTATTTGCAAAGTTCGGGTGGAAGTGACCGGAAAAGCCGCGCACGCCGGCAACAACTATTTCGATGGGGTTTCTGCCATTCGGGAGTGCTGCTTTAAGATCCCGGCCATTGAGAATCTGAGCCGGGAAGGTGGGACTACCTTCAATTGCGGCGTCATTTGCGGCGGTACGGTGTCCAACGCAGTGGCGGAAACCTGTTGGTTTGAGGTGGATATCCGCGCCCTTACCGCCCGGGAGATGGAAGAGGCGGCGCAAAAGGTCTGCGCCATTGCCGAGAAGGGTACGCTTCCGGGCGCGGTGGGCAAGGCGACGGTGTCCCCCCGAAACCGGCCTCCCTTTGAACAGAACGAAAGCACGGACTGGTTGTTTGACCGTATCCGCGCCGCGGCCCACCACTATGGACTGGAGGAGTTGGAACCCCAGTGCGCCGGCGGCGGCTCCGATGTGGTGTTTGCCGCGCTGAAGGGTGTTCCGGCGGTCTGCTCCACCGGCGTTTGCGGTAGTGGGACCCATTCCACCCGGGAAGTGGCCCACATTGCCAGTCTGGCGCGACGGGCCAAGATCATGGGTGCCACCATTCAAGATTTTGGTCGGGCAACGGAATATTGAAAAACGGGCTGTCTTTGACAGCCCGTTTTTTTGAAAAAATTTCAGCGAGAGAAATGTGGCCATCTACACATACTGTAAGCATAATATAAGCGCAATGGGTGGAGGTGGCACGATGGGGGAATGGAAACGGCCGGAATATCTGATTCGGCTGGTGCTGGTGGTGGTACTGGCGCTGTTCGGGCTGACCCGGCTGCCACCCAAAAGCGTGCCCAGCTCGGGCGATTTGCAGCTGCCCGGCGTGGAGGGGGAGAAGCTGGTGGCTCTTACCTTCGACGACGGGCCGCGCCCCGGCACCACCGACTGCCTGCTGGACGGGCTGGCTCAGCGTGGGGTGAAGGCCACCTTCTTTCTGGTGGGCACCCAGATCTCCTACGCCCCGGAGCTGGTGGAGCGCATGGTGCGGGAGGGACACCAGATCGGGGTGCATACGCTGGAGCATACCGCGGTGGCGGGGTTGAGCCGGGAGGAATTTGCCCATCAGGTGGAGGGGACACGGCGGTGGCTGTGTCAGCTGGTGGGGGAACGGGAACTGTGGCTGCGCCCACCGTACGGCATCGTGGACGAGCACACCGCCCAATGGGCGGACAGCCCCATCGTGCTGTGGTCGGTGGATCCGGAGGATTGGCGGGACACGGATACCCGGCGCATCACACAGCACCTTCTCACCCACACCGGCGACGGAGATATCATCCTGCTGCATGACATCTACCCCTCCTCGGTGGACAGCGCGCTGGCGGCGGTGGATGGGCTGCGGGAGCGGGGGTTTCGTTTTGTCACCGTGGAGCAGCTGTTGGAGCGCAGGGGAATCGTCCCCCAAAACGGGCAGATCTACCGACAGGCAGGCTAAGGAAAAATAGCCGATAAAAACAGAACGAGCCGCCGGATGCCCGGCGGCTCGTTCCGCTTTGTAAAGGAGAGAGGGGAAAACGCAAACATGAATGGGTCATGTGTTCTGACCCGTTTTCATCATACAGGAGATTTAAGGATAAATCGTGACAAGGGCGTGAACGATTTGTAAATGAACGCATAAAAAGATCCCCACACTTGCGTGTGGGGATCGGGGAAGGAAACTTTAGCTCAGTGCGCCCTTGGCGATGATGGCGTCGATCTCGGCCTCGGAATAGCCCAGCTGAGTCAGCACCTGGCGGTTATGCTCGCCGTACAGGATGGGAGCGCCGAACTTCAGCGCGCCCTGAGAGCCCAGACGCACCGGGCAGGTGGGCAGCACGCGCTCGACACCGTTGCCGCACTTGTAGGTCTGCAGGTACTGGTTGGCCCAGGCCTGCTCGTCCTTGAGCACATCGGCAAAGTGGAACAGACGGCCGCTGACGATGTCCAGCTCGGCAAAGATCTTCAGCCACTCGGCGGAGGTTTTCTTGATGAAGGCCTTCTCGTAGATGGGCACGATCACATCGGCCTTGTCCATCAGGTCGGCCATGTTGCTCACGCCCAGAGCGGCCATGTCCTCGGTCACGCCGATGGCGGCGAAGAACTTGTCGCAGTAGCGGTCATACTCGAAGATGGTGCAGCGGACCCACTCGCCGTCGGAACAGCGGTAGGCCAGGTTGGTGGGCATACCGGCGTTGCGCTTTTCCGGATACTCGTGGTTATAGGGATCCTCGGCCATGACGATGCAGCCGCCGGACATCCAGATGCCGGCGTTGTACAGGGACATGGTGACAAAGTCGCCCTTGCCGGTGCGCTCGCGCTGGTACAGGGCGGTCATCACGCCGCCGAACAGGGTGGTGCCGGACAGAACATCGCCCATGGCGTAACGGGAGTTGGTGGGGTAGCTGCCGGGCGCGTCAAAGCTCATGTCGGCGGAGAAGCCGGAACGGGACCAGAAGGCGATGTTGTCAAAGCCGGGGGCGTTGCAGTCGGGGCCCTCGTAGCCGTAGCCGGTCAGGGTGGCGTAGATCAGGCGGGGGAAGCGATCCTTGATGGACTCGTAGTCCACGCCCAGCTTGACCAGAGACTGGTTGCGGGTGTTGGTGACCAGAATGTCGGCGCTTTCCAGCAGCTTGAAGAAGATCTCCTTGCCCTCGTCGGTCTTCATGTTCAGGGAGATGGACTTCTTGCCCACATTGAAGATGTCAAACAGGGGGTTCTCCTCCGGGCCGGTCTTGGTGTGGCCCATGGAGGTGGCGCGCCAGGCGTCGCCGCCGCGGCCCTCGATCTTGATGACCTCAGCGCCCAGGTCGGCGGCAATGCGGCCCACGATGGGGGCGGCCACATAGTTGGCCAGCTCGATCAGACGGATGCCCTCAAGGGGCTTTTTATTCTCGCTCATTGCTTGTTCCTCCTATTGTTCTGTGTTTCGGGGCGGCGGTACGCGCGCCCATTTTGCACATAATACGATAAATACATTATAGTGGTACAGACCGCCCGGTTTCAACCCTTTTTTTACCGGGGAACGACGGTTTATTCTTATCGTTCCATAAGTTAAAACTTCTTGATTGGCGCAAAAGCATGAGAAAAAGCTGATTTCTTTATTATTGATTCGTCTGGGTCAGCGCCTCACGGGCGATTTCGATAAAGCGCTCGGCGTAATGGGGCAGGTAGCGGTCCTGCCGGTGGCCGGCCACCAAGCGGCTGATGGTGGACGGGTCGGTGAGGGGAAACACATCCACCTTGCCTGCGGAGGCGGAGGCGGTGGACTGGGCACGCAGGAACAGCTCCGGGCAGATGGTGATGCCCATGCCTGCCTGGGCCATGGCAAGGGTGGTGACGGTGTTTTCCGTCTCCAGCACCAGCTTGGCCTTGAAGCCGCTGCGCCCGAAGTACTGATCCACGATGGAACGGGTGCGGTTGCCCCGTTTGATCAGGATGAAGGGCAGGTGACGGAAGGCGTTGATGTCCGCGCCCTGGGCAAAGCGCGCGCGCACGCTGTCGGCCTGCGAACCGAACAGCTCGTCGGTAAAGCTTCGGGGCACCACCATCATCAGCCGCTGGTCGGTCAGCTGGGTGGTGACCACGCCCTCCATGATGATGGGGTGGAAGCAGATGATCAGGTCGGTGCGCCGGTGGGACAGCTCGTCCTCCAGCTGGTTGGAGTTGCCTTCGAACAGGGAGAACTCCACCTGGGGAAACTCCGCGCGGAATTTGGGCAGAACATCGGGCAGGAGAGCCAGACCGCAGGTGTGGGAGATGCCCACGCGCAGGGTGCCGATGTAATGGCGGTTGATGTCACCCACCTTGACCAGATACTGGCTGTGCAGGTCGAGGATTTGGGTGGCGGTGTCCACCAGCTGTTCTCCGGCGTAGGTGAGCGACAACTTGGGCGCACGGGTGAACAGCTTG
>JAGBTC010000234.1 GCA_017631545.1 Oscillospiraceae bacterium | reverse complement strand
GCTGCTGTACAAGCGCAAGAACGGCTATGACCGGCTGGCAGAGGGCGAGCTGGAGAAGATGGAGGCCTACTGCCAGGGCTACAAGGCCTTTTTGGACGCAGGCAAGACCGAGCGCGAGTGTGTGGAGCGCGCCGTAGCCATGGCACAGGCGGCCGGTTTTCAGCCTTATCAGCGCGGTATGGCGCTCAAGCCCGGCGACAAGGTGTACCGGATCAACCGGGGCAAGGCTGTCATGCTGGCGGTGATGGGCAAAAAGGGGCTGGAGCACGGTGTGAATATTGCCGCCGCCCACATCGACTCTCCCCGTCTGGATCTGAAGCAAAATCCCCTGTACGAGGCGGATGAACTGGCCTTCTTCAAGACCCACTACTACGGCGGCATCTGCAAGTATCAGTGGGTGGCCATTCCGCTGGAGCTGCGGGGTGTGATTGCCCTCAAGGACGGCACCAGCGTGCGTGTGTGCGTGGGCGACGGGGAGAATGATCCGCTGTTCACCATCGACGATCTGCTGCCCCATCTGGGGGCGGAGCAATCCAAGAAGCCGCTGGGCTCCGCCATTCCCGGCGAGAGCCTGAATCTGCTGGTGGGCAGCCGTCTGCTGGCCGATGACGAGGGCTCTGACCGCGTGAAACTGACGGTGCTGGAGCTGCTGCACGCCAAGTACGGCATCGTGGAGGAGGACTTCATCTCCGCCGAGCTGTCCGCTGTGCCTGCCTTCAAGGCCAGCGACATCGGCTTTGACCGCTCCCTCATCGGCGCATACGGCCACGATGACCGCGTGTGCGCCTATGCCAGCCTGCTGGCCACGCTGCAGCTGGATCAGCCCGAGCGCACCGCTGTTTGTATGTTGGCGGATAAGGAGGAGATCGGCTCGGAGGGTGTGACGGGAATGCAGTCTTCTGCCTTTGACACCTTTATGACCGACTTGTGCGACAGCCAGAATGTGGCGCTGGGCGTATGCTATGAGAAGTCCTTCTGCCTGTCTGCCGATGTGACGGCGGCTTACGACCCCAACTTTGCCGAGGTGTACGAGAAGCGCAACAGCGCGCTGGTCAACTACGGCATGGGTCTTTGCAAGTACACCGGCGCCCGGGGTAAGTCGGGCGCGTCCGATGCCAGCGCCGAGGTGGTTGGCTATGTCCGCCGGGTGCTGGACGAGGCCGGTGTTGTGTGGCAGATGGCCGAGCTGGGCAAGGTGGATCAGGGCGGCGGCGGCACGGTGGCCTGCTATATGGCCAACCGCGACATCGACACGCTGGATGCCGGCGTGCCCGTGCTGTCCATGCACGCGCCCTTTGAAACAGTGAGCAAGCTGGACTGCTATATGACCTTCCGGGGTGTGCAGGCCATCTTTGACGCGAAGCAATGAGCTATGTGCGGAGCTGTCCGGGGACAGCTCCGCTCTTTTGCAGTCTGCGAAGCGTGGATTGCGCGCGGTGCGGCCTGCGGGTACAATGTCCTTACCAATACACAAGGAGGAAGGCAGTATGGATTGTGAAAAGGTGGGCGGGCTGATCCGCCGGCTGCGCGAGGAACGGGGGCTGACCCAGAAAAATATCGCAGATGCGCTGGGCATCAGCAATAAAACGGTGTCCAAATGGGAGTGCGGTCTGGGCTGTCCCGACCTTGACCTGTGGCAGGAGCTGTCAGTCATTCTGAGCGTGGATATGGAGCAGCTGATGGAAGGGGAGCTGAAGCATAACCGCCCGGACAGCGGAAACCTGCGCTGGGTGCGGTTTTATGTGTGTCCTCATTGCGGCAATGTGCTCTTCAGCACCGGGCCTGCCACGGTCCACTGCTGCGGCAGGCGGCTTGAGCCGCTGCAGCCGAAGCAGGAACAGCTGCCGGCGCTGACAGTGGAGGAGATGGATACCGACTACTATCTCACCTTTGACCATCCCATGACCAAAGCCCATCATCTGACCTTCGCGGCCTATGTCAAGACCGACCGCATCACGCTGCACCGGCTTTATCCGGAGCAGGAGGCGGCGGTGTGTTTTCCTGTGCAACGGGGCGGAGTGCTGTATCTGTGCTGCAGCAAGCACGGTCTGATGCGCTACAAGACTTCCATATAATGGATGCTTAATAACGATTTTTCAGATACCAGACAGAGAAATTTGAACGCTGAAACGGT
>JAGBTC010000233.1 GCA_017631545.1 Oscillospiraceae bacterium | reverse complement strand
TGATAGGCTCTGTCTGTTCTGCCGTTGTCGCAGTATTCCGCATACACTTCCTTGACAGTCTTCCTTACTTTTGGGACGGGCTTTTTGCCTTCTCGTTCCTGTTCAAGTGCTTTGTTTCTGGCTCTGATTGCTTCCGTCTTTGTTTTGAGAGAATTGCCAAACTCGTCCTTTGCTTTGCGGACATCCTTTTTTCTTCCGTTTGCCGTGATGGTGTAGCGAAACGCCCAGTTCTTGTTTGCCAGTTGATATACGCCTGTGTCATTCGGTTTAGACATGATGTGCCTCCTTGAAGTGGATATTAAAGTGGCACTTTTCCAAAAATACTTGATTTTGGTGTAGAGATGGTTTAGAATAGAGAAAGACAGGGAAGCCTTGCAATTAGCGAGATTTCCGAGGACGCGAAAGCGGCCTGCCCGTCGGCGAGACAGATGGCCCGCGACGAGGCCCGTCACGGCAAGGCTCTGGAGGGTCTGCTCAAGCGCTACTTCGGCTAAGGTTTAATGCCGAGGAGAACTGGACATTCTTTAAGAAAAGGAAAGGAGCCTGTGCGCTATGAAGTATATCTGCGATGTGTGCGGTTGGGTCTATGACGAGGAAGAGACCGGCGTGAAGTGGGAAGATCTGCCCGACGATTTCAAGTGTGAACTGTGCGGCGTGGGCAAGGATCAGTTCAGCCCCGAGAAGTAAATTCGTCTCGAAGCGCCCCGGAGAGCATTGCTCTCCGGGGCGCTGTTTGCTGTGGTTGTAAAAAGGGGAAAGGTGTGCTAAACTGTAGGGCGTACCACCTGCGTGGGATGCAGAACGGAGGAACGATATGGGTAAACTGAGATTTTTTATTGCGCTGTGGGCGGCCAAGCTGTCCGTCCCCCTGCTGCGCGTGACCCGGCACAACGGCACCAACTTCCCCGGGGAGCTGGCGCTGAAGCTGTGCCCGGACTTTTTGAAGTATGTGTCCAAGCCCGGGCGCATCGTCACCGTCACCGGCACCAACGGCAAGACGACTGTGTGCAATCTGGTGTGCGATGTGCTGGAAAAGAGCGGACGGCCCGTGCTGAACAACCGCGCCGGCTCCAACATCAATTCCGGCATCGCCACGGCTATGCTGACCGGGGTGAGCGTGTTCAACCGGGCGAAATTTACCACCGCCGTGCTGGAGGTGGACGAGCGCTCCTCCAAGCGCATCTATCCCTATGTCTGCCCCGACCTGACCCTGATCACCAACCTGTTCCGGGACTCCATCATGCGAAACGCGCACCCGGGCTACATCGCGGACTTTCTTACCCAAAGCATCCCGGCAAAGACCCGGCTGGTACTCAATGCCGATGATCTGATCTCCGCCCGGGTCGCCCCGGACAACGAACGGGTGTATTTCGGCATTGGCCCCATGGACAGCGATGTGACCGCCTGCATCAACCGCACCAACGATATGCAGATCTGCCCCAACTGCCACAGCGCCCTGAAGTATGAGTATCTGCGCTATCACCACATCGGTAAGGCGTACTGCCCCGACTGCAACTTCCGCGCCCCCCAGAGTGCCTACTATGCCGAGCAGGTGGATTTTGATGCCAGAACCCTCACCTTCCGGGAGGGGGAGCAAACGCGGCAGTATGCCCTGCTCAGCGACAGCATCTTCAATGCCTATAATCTCACCGCCGCCGTGGCACTGCTCCGGGAGCTGGGGCTGACCCATGACGAGATCTCCGCCGCCATGGCCCAAACCCGGCTGGTGGCCTCCCGGTATAATGAGGAAATGATTGGCACCAACAAGCTCATCATGCATATGTCCAAGGAGAAAAATGCCCTTGCCTGCTCCCGCGCCTTTGAGTATGTTTCCGGGCAGCCGGGGGAGAAGGAGATTTTGCTGGTGATGAACTGCATCGGGGACGAGAAGCACTGGTCGGAGAATGTCAGCTGGCTGTACGACTGCGATGTGGAGTTTCTCAACCATCCCGATATCCGCTGCATCGCCGTCACCGGAAAGCGGGCGTGGGACTACAGGCAGCGGCTGCTGCTGGCCGGCGTGCCGGAGGAAAAGGTGCGCCTGAACGAAGACCCCTTTGCCGCCGCCGGGCTGCTGGACTACGCACCCAACACCTCCATCTATGTGCTGCATGGGGTGGACTCGCTGAATTTGGCCAACCGGGTGCGCGCCGCCATTGCGGACACCCTGCGGAAAGGAGCGGAGCAATGACCATTGAAGTGCTGTACCCGGAGATATGCAACCTCTACGGGGATGTATTTAACGCAGAGTATCTGGCCCGCTGCGGTGGGGGAATGCAGTTGCACCGCACCGGACTGAAGGACGAGCCGCGCTTTGTGCGCGAGGATGTGGCGCTGGTCTATATGGGCGGCACCACCGAGCAGGGGCAGGCGCTGTGCATCGACGCGCTGCGCCCCTATATGGACGCGCTGCGCCGCCGGGTGGAGGAAGGGCAGCTGTTCCTTGTCACCGGAAACGCCATGGAGCTGTTTGGAAGTTATATCCAGCTGCCCGACGGCAGCCGTCTGGAGGGGCTTGGGCTGTACGACACCTGGGCGGTTCGGGATATGGAACGGCGCTATAACTCTCTGTTTCTGGGGGAACTGCCCGGTGTGGAGGGGGCGGTGACCGGCTACAAGAGCCAGTTTGGCCACTCCTACGGAAGCAATGAGGGCAACTTCCTGTTTGCCGTACAACGGGGGTGCGGCCTCAACCCGGACAGCCGGCTGGAGGGCGTACGCATCCATAACTTTATGGCCACCTATCTCACCGGCCCGCTGGCGGTGCTCAACCCGCCCTTTGCCAAGCATCTGCTGGAGTTGATGGGAGTGCAGGATACCGCGCTGCCCTGTGAGTCGGCGGCGTGGGATGCCTACCGGGCGCGCCTGCGGGAGTTTGAAAACCCCGAGCTGCAGTTTGAATACTGAAAAGAAAGATGACACCTTTGCATAGGTGTCATCTTTCCCTTGCCCGGTTGCAATTGCTGCCTGGGTGTGGAATAATATGGAGCAGCACTTGTGAAGAGGGTGTGATCGCTTGCAAACTGTGATGAAACGAAAGGTGGCCGGCCTGCCGCTGCCGCTGTACTTCCTTACGCTTGTTCTGTCGGCGGCCTGCCTGCTGGCGGACAGTCTGCCGTCCAATATGGCAGGCGCGTTCTTCTTTCTGGTGACCCTTGGGGAGGGGCTGAACCTTGTGGGCAACACCATTCCGGTGGTGCGTACCTTTCTGGGCGGCTCGGTCATCTGCGTGCTGGGCGGTGCGTTTCTGGCCTACTGGGGTCTGTTTCCGGCAGATGCGGTGGAAACGGTGGATGTGTTTGTCAACCACTCCGGCTTTTTGACTTTGTACATCTGTGGGATGATCACCGGGAGCCTGTTCAATATCGACCGGCATCTGCTGCTGCGTGCCTCGGTGCGGCTGCTGCCTGTGGCGGTGACGGCGGTGTTCGCCGGTACGCTGGTGTGCGGCCTGCTGGGGCTGCTCCTTGGGGACGGTTTCTGGGACAATGTTCTGTATATTGCCGTGGCCATGACCGGCGGCGGCATGACCGCGGGCACGGTGCCCCTGTCCTCCATCTACTCCGCTCAGCTGGGCGTTCCGGCGGCGGATATCCTCAACCGCATGGCGCCGGCCACGGTGCTGGGCAACTGCCTGGCGCTGATTTTTGCCGGTATTCTCAAGGATTCGGGGAAGTGGTTTCCCACCTGGACGGGCAATGGACGGCTGGTCAATGACGGCACGCCGGTCAAGCCCATGCCCGTTACGGCGCCGACGGTGGAAAAGCTGCTTGGCGGCTTTGCGCTGTCGGTGGCCTTTTATGCCGCAGGCGCGCTGCTCAACCGCTTTGTACCGGCAGTGCCCACCTACGCGTTTATGATCGTGCTGGTGGTCATCGTCAAGTGCGGCGGCTTGTTTCCCGAGGAAGTGGAGGATGCCGCCCGGCAGTGGGGGCGCTTCATCATTCCTGCGTGGACGGCGGCGGCTCTGTTTGGCATCGGCGTGACGCTGATCGATCTCAACGCCATCCTGTCCAACCTGACCCCGGCATTCTTGTTCACCGTACTGGCGGTGGAGCTGACCATCACGCTGACCGCCGCGCTGCTGGGCAAGGCGGTGGGATTTTACCCGGTGGAGGCGGCCGTTGCGGCGGGTATGTGTACCACCAATATGGGGGGCAGCGGAAATGTGGCGGTGCTGTCCGGCGCCAAGCGCATGGAACTGCTGCCCTTTGCCCAGATCGTCACCCGCTCCTGCGGCGCGCTGATGCTCACCGCAGGCGGAATTTTGGTGCGATTTTTCGGATAAAAAAAGAGTGGGAACGCAAAGCAGTTCCCACTCTTTTTTTGTGGTAAATCAAAGGATGTCGTCCAGCGCGTGCAAAAACAGGTCGCGGTAGATGTCGTAGCCTTCCTGGGTGAAGTGAACTTCGTCCTCGATCCAGATGTCGGTGCGAATCTTGCTGTAATCGCCGGCATCCTCGGGATTTGTATAGAAGCCGGGCCAGGTGGACTGTCCCACATAGGTGCAGTCCTCGTTCAGCTGGCAGTAGTTGTACAGCAGTTGGTTGTATTGCTTGGCGCACTTTTTCCACAGGGCATTTTCCATGAACCGCTTGTGGGGCATGGCATCGCACAGATACAGCTTCACACCGGGGAAGTCCGCCCGGGCGCGGTTGCAGAACAGGGAGATAAGGTACATGATCTCCATGGGGGAGTAGCCCGTGGTGATGTCATTGGGGTAGAAGCGCAGCACGATGGCACGGGGAGCCCAGGGCTTGACCAGACGGTCATAGTAGTAAAGACCCTCTTCCATGGTGCCGCCGCCAATGCCGTGGTTGACCGCGGCAGGGGAGCCGTCCTTCATGCGGATGTCCTCTTCCAGGGGGCGTCTGTGGTACTTCTCGCTCCAGCGCGTGAAGCCGGAGGAGCCGTAAAAGAGGATCTTGCCCGTCTCGATGGGCTGCTTTTCGTATTCCGAAGCGGTCCCATCGTAGTGTCTCAGATTGGAAACTTTCTGTTGAAACAAGTCAAACATCGTTACCATTTCTTTCGTTACCGGTTTATTGGTTTGCCCATCAGCCCATCAGGGTGATGATCAGCTGGGCGGCCAGCACCACCAGCACCAGCGCGATGGGGTAGGTGGAGGCGTAGGCCGCGGCCACATCGTCGGTCTTGGCGGTGTTGATCAGGGTGCCCAGAGCGGGGGTGGAGGTCATACCGCCGGTGATGGAGCCCAGACTGTTGAGCAGGCTGAGCTTGAGGATATACTTGGCAAACAGGAAGCCGATGAGCATGGGGATGATGGTCATCAGCGCGCCGCCGATCAGGCCGTAGACCACGATCATGCCGCCCAGAGAGGACTTGCCGATCTCGCTGACCAGAGATACGCCGCCGCTGACGCCGGCGCCGGTGAGGAACAGCATCAGGCCGAACTCACGGAACACCTTCAGCGTGCGGTCGCTGACCTCCAGGGAGAAACGACCGATGTGTCCGAAGTGGCCGAAAATCAGGCTCATGATCAGGGTGCCGCCGGTGGTGCCCAGGCTGAAGCAGGGGCCGGCGTAGCCCGCACCGGTCAGAGGGATATTCACGCTGCCCAGTGCCAGACCGAACACCACGGCCAGGGCAAAGGCGCCCAGACCAAAGGCGTCGCAGGAGAACAGACCCTGCATTTTCTGCGTTTTTTCTTCCACGCCGGCCTTGAGCAGCTCGCGCTCCTTGTTCATATCCGCCTTGAGCAGCTTGGGCATCAGCTGCACGAACAGCACCACGCCGATCACGCCGAAGGGGTAGGCAATGGCGTAGCCCAGGGTGATGATGTCGGTGGCGTGGCCGATGCTCTCAGCGGCCTCCAGCGCGGCGGAGAAGCCGGGGGTGGAGGTCAGCGCGCCGGACATGACGCCCACGGAGAACTCCGGGCCGATGCCGGGGATCAGAGCAAACAGCGCGGCCACCGCGGCACCGGACACAATGATCATCGCGCCCAGAAGCACGAAAGAGGTGGCGTTCTTCTTCAGGTTTTTGAAGAAGTTGGGGCCGGCAATGAAGCCCACGGAGGTGACGAACAGGACGAGGCCCACATTCTGAATGATCTTGGAATAATAGGTGTTCAGCGCGGCAGAAGAATCCTGAATGAAGAAGCTGTCAAACACCGGGATGCTCTGCAGCTGGGGCAGGGTGGAAAGATAGCCAAACAGGATCGCCACCAGAAATACGCCGGCTGTTCCCAGAGAAACGCCGTCAATGCTGATGCTGCCCAAAAGATAGCCCAGCACAGCCACGATGAAAATGCCGCACAGCAGGGCGGTGACGGTGGACACCTTGAAGGTGGCCTCGATGCCGTTGGGGGCGCCGGCGGCGCAGCTGGCGCACCAGACGGCCACCGCACCGATCAGCAGCACGCCGATCAGGATCCAAAGCAGGTTGTTGGTTTTCTTTGTCTGTTTCATGGTGATACCTCCGGGTCTGCCGCAACGATATGCGCGCAGAACGATATAATTACAGCTTATACTACCACATTCGCACTATATTTCAAACAATGAAATTATGTAATCAACTATATGTTGAAAGTGAAAGTGAACGGTGGTATAATGGATGAAAAAGGAAGTGAGGGGACACCGGCTATGGAATTGCTTCAGCTGACCTACTTTTGTGACGCAGCGGTCACTCAAAACTTTTCCCACACGGCCAAGCGGTTTTGTGTGCCTCCCTCCAACATCTCCCAAAGCATCAAGCGGCTGGAGGGGGAGCTGGGGGCGGAACTGTTTGACCGCGTGGGCAACCGCGTGCAGCTCAACAGCCGGGGCGAGGCCTTTTTTCGGGAGGTGGAGCAGGCGCTGACCCTTCTGCGCCACGCCTCGGACACGGCTCGGGGTGCGGCACAGGACGGCACGCTGCGCCTGGGCATCCGGGTCAGCCGGCGCATTGCCATGCAGGCCATGGCCGCCTTCCAAAGCCGCTATCCCAGCGTCGGCATCGTGGCTGAGCATGGCGACCACGCGCAGAGCAGCGATTTTGACCTGATTTTGTCCGATGCGTCCTTTTCTCCGCCGGACTTTATCAAAATCAAGACCTTCCGGGAGCCCATCCTGCTTGCCGCCCGCCGGGACAGCGTGCCGGACAAGCCCCGGCTGAGCGCCCAAGACATCATGGACAAGCCCTTCATCACCATGAGCCCCAACTACAGTATGCACAAGCTGACCCTGGAGGTCTGTCGGGACATGGGCTTTGAGCCGCGCATCGCCCTGCAGGGGGAGGACCCGGTCTATGTTCGCCGGTGCGTGATGCTGGGACTTGGGGTGGCCTTGATGCCCACGGTGTCGTGGCGGGGACAGTTTTCCGACGAGGTGGGGCTGTACCGCTTGGGCGACTATACCCGTGATGTGTGCATTTATCGGCGCGCAAGCGCCTATCCCGGCGGTTATATGGCGGAATTTCTCCATATGCTGGTGGAGGAGTTTGAACGGGAATTTGGGCAAATATGAGCTTGCGAAAACGGCTGTACCGTGATAGAATAAGCGGGCTTTCCTCCCAGTGCGAAAAATGACAAAAGAGAAGAGGTCTTCGGACATGAACGAGCTTCCCCAGCGCCCCAGCTACCATATTGGTATGCGAAATGTGAAAACGGCCATTGCCGCCACCGCCTGCGCTCTGCTGTACTTCCTGCTGGGCAGTATCCCCGGCTTTCCCTTTGACCGCAACCCCACCTTTGCCTGTATCGGCGCCATCTTCGGCATGGGGGTGGACATGGGCAACTCGTGGCTGCTGGGCGGCAACCGCTTTTTCGGCACCATCATCGGCGGCTTTATCGGCATGGGGCTGTTCCGGGTGTACATCTGCTTTTACCCCCAGGGCGGCATGCATCTGCTGCTGATGGGGCTGCTGTTTGTGGGGGTGCTGCTGCTGATCGTCGCCTGTCGGGTGTTCAAGTGGCCGGGCGGCATCCAGCCCGGCGGTGTGGTGTTGTGCATTATCCTGTTCAACACCCCGGTGGATACCTATATTATGTACTCCCTCAACCGTATGCTGGACACCGGCGTGGGCTTTGCCATGGCGCTGCTGGTCAACCTGCTGCTGCCCCGGGAACGGGTGGTGCGCTGGCTGGAGGCGGCCCATATGCGTAAAAGGGAGCAATAAGAAAACAAGCGCCGCACCGTTTTTTGAACGGTGCGGCGCTTTTGTTTACAAAAGGATGAGCGTGGGTTCGCCGATATAGTTCAGACCGAACTTCTCCACAAGGCCATGGGCGATGGGGAGGGAGGCCTCGTCATAGGCGCTGAGGGGGTCGTGGGCGTCAAAGCCGAAGGTGACCGGTGCGCCCTCCTCGCCCGCCAGCCGCCAAAAGGCCTCGTTGGGGTAGTGGCGCTTTTCGCGTATGCCCAGCAGATTGATTTCCAGAGGGATGTTTTTTTCGCGGGCGGCGGTGCAGATGCGGCGCATCTGCCGGTCATAGATGGCATCGTCGCCGGTAAAACGAAACAGATCCGGGTGGGCCACATAGCTGAACACCCCGGTGTCCATGGCGGACAGCACATTGGTGACATACTCCTCCAGCAGGGCAGGGTCATCGGTGGGGTTGGCCGCATAAAAGCCGTTGGGGTGTTCGTCGCCGGAGAAATGCTGCCCCAAAAGCAGATATTCCGCGCCCAGCGAACGGGCGGTGGCCAGCATAGCAGGGAAGAAGGTGGGATAATATTCCATCTCAAAGCCGATGGTAAGCCGGATCTGATCCCGGTACTTCACC
>JAGBTC010000232.1 GCA_017631545.1 Oscillospiraceae bacterium | reverse complement strand
CCCTCCCGAGCAGCCCGGCGAGGACGCCGCCGAGCCCCCCATCCTCCCTGACCAGACGGACGGTTCGGTGGTGGCCAAGACTATGGGGGTGTCCTCCGGCGTAAGCTACCTGCGTGCAGGTGACCTGTATGTGGCCAACCGCGCCCAGAAGCAGGCAGATGTGGCGGCACTGGCCGGGCAGACCCCGGACTTTTCCCTGTCCGACGGGCCACAGATCCTGATCCTGCACTCCCACGGCAGCGAGGCCTATACTCCTCAGGGAGAGGAGGATTCTTACCTCCCCTCCGACCCCTACCGCACCACCGACCTTCGCTACAATGTGGTTCGGGTGGGTGAGGAGATGGCGCAGGTGTTCCGGGCGGCAGGCTTTTCCGTGGTTCATGACACCAACTTGTACGACTACCCCTCCTACAACGGGGCGTATGACCGCTCGCTGGAGGCCGCCCGGCGCTGGCTGACCCAATTCCCCTCTCTGAAGGTCATTCTGGATGTGCATCGGGACGCCTTGGGAGATGAGCAGACCATTTACAAGACGGTATCCCAGCAGGGGCAGAACACAGCGGCGCAGGTGATGCTGGTGGTGGGGACGGACAACGGCGGCTTTCACCCCCTGTGGCAGGAAAATCTGTCCTTCGCCCTGCAGCTGCAGCGCCGTATGCTGGACGACCACGGCACGCTGGCCCGACCCATCGTGCTGCGCTCCTCCCGGTTCAACCAGCAGCTGAGCGTGGGCTCGGTGCTGGTGGAGGTGGGCACCCACGGCAACGCGCTGGACGAGGCGCTGGTGGGCGCGCGGCTGTTCGCCCAGAGTGCGGTGCAGGTGCTGACCCCCCTGCGTGCAGACTAAATTCTTCCCCGTTTTGCTTGCAATCCGCGCTGGGATGGACTATAATCAACCAAACAGCAACCGACGCTTCACCCCCTCTTTCCTGAAAGAGGGGGTCGAAGTCGTGTCCGAAGGAGGGGTCGCCATGCAGGTGCTGCTCAATGCACTGACCCAACTAAGTGAATACAAACAGCTGCTGGAGGCCATGGATGCCGGGCAGTGCCCGGCCGCGGTGTCCGGCCTGTCCGCCGTCCACCGTGCCCACTTTGCCGCCGCCATCCGCCGGGACACCCAGCGCACCGTGGTGCTGGTGTGCGCGGACGAGGGGGAGGGCGACCGCCTTGCCCGGGATCTGTCCGCCCTGACCGGAGAGCCGGTGAGCGTACTTACCGCCCGTGCCTTCACCTTCCACACCGGTGCCACCGTCTCCCGTCAGTGGGAGCATCGGCGGCTGGGTCTGCTGCGCGCCCTGCACGAAGGGCAGCTGGGCGTGCTGGTGGCCACGGTGGAGGGTCTTTTGCAGCGCACCATGAGTCCACAGGTGCTTGCCAGGGCCAGCTTCACCCTGCGTGTAGGCGGCACATACGACCTGAACGAGCTTGCCGAGCAGCTCGCCCGCTCGGGCTATACCCGGTGCGAGCAGGTGGAGGGCGTGGGTCAGTTCGCCCTGCGCGGCGGTATTCTGGATGTGTTCTCCCCCGAGATGACCCAGCCCGTACGCGCGGAATTTTTCGGGGACGAGCTGGACGCCATGGGTCTGTTTGACCCGGTGAGCCAGCGGCGCACGGAAAATGTGGAACAAGCCGTTCTGCTGCCTGCGGCAGAGCTGCTGCCCGAGATGGCGCCCGGCGGACTGGACGGACTGCTCAAGGAGCTGGAGCGGCTGATCCAGCTGGCCGAGCGCAAAAAGCTGGCGGAGCTGTCCGCCACCCTGCGCGTGGATCGGGAGGCCATTGCCGCCGGGCGTTCCTTCTCGGCGCTGGATCGCTACCTCCCCCTCATCTGTCCCGAGGAAACCACCGCCGCTGACTTTCTGCCCCCGGACGCCTGTGTGCTTTTTTCCGAAAGCCCCCGGGTGGCCGAACGGGCCAAGACCTATCTATGGCAGCTGGAGGAGGACGCCAAGGCGCTGATGGAGCGGGGCGAGCTGTCCGGCCACTGCGCCGCCCACGCCCTGAGCTTCGACGCGCTCACCCGCCGGCTGGAGGATTGGCCGGTGGCCTATCTGGATTCCTTCACCGTGTCCGCCTATCCCCAGCCGCCCAAGACACTGCTGTCCGTGATGGCCAAGCAGCTGCCCGGCTTCGGTGCCAGTCTGGAAACGGCGGTGGCCGACCTGAAGCAATATTCCTCCCTGCAGTTTTCCGCGCTGGTGCTGGCAGGCACGCGCCAGAGGGCAGACAACCTACACACCCTTTTACGGGAGCAGGGCATTCCTGCCGCGCTGGAATATTCCGCCGTCCGCCTGCCCGAGCCGGGGGAACTGCTCATCACCGTGGGCGGCCTGTCCGCCGGTATGGAGTACCCCGAAGTGCACCTTGCCATCCTCACCGAGGGACAGGGCACCGCCGTGCGCCGTCCGGCCAAAAAGGCGTCCACCAACCGGGGACGGCTGGAAAGCTTCACCGACCTGACCCCCGGCGACCTTGTGGTGCATGAACACCACGGCGTGGGTCGCTTTCAGGGCATGGTCAAGCTGCAGTCGGACGGGGTGGAAAAGGACTATGTAAAGCTTTGCTATGCCGGCACCGATGTGCTGTATGTCCCTGCCACCCAACTGGATCTGGTCAGCAAATACATCGGCGGCGGCGAGGATCAGGAGCATAAAAAGCTCTCCCGGCTGGGGGGCACCGATTGGGAAAAGGCCAAGACCCGTACCCGAAAGGCGGTGGCCGACCTTGCCAAGGGACTGATCCAGCTGTACGCCCAGCGCCAGCGCCAGCCCGGCTACGCTTTTTCTGCCGACTCCCCGTGGCAGCAGGAGTTTGAAGATCAGTTCGAGTATGTGGAAACGGACGACCAGCTGCGCTGCGTGAAAGAGATCAAGAATGACATGGAGCGCCCCACCCCCATGGATCGCCTGCTGTGCGGCGATGTGGGCTACGGCAAGACAGAGGTGGCCTTCCGCGCCATTATGAAGTGCGTGCTGGAATGCAAGCAGGCCGCCATTCTCGCCCCCACCTGGGTGCGGGCGCGCCAGCACTACCTCACCGCCCTCAAGCGCTTTTCCCGCTACCCCGTCAATGTGGATGTGGTCAGCCGCTTCCGCACCCCCACCCAGATCAAGCAGACTCTGCAGCGCGTGCAGGAGGGACAGGTGGACATTCTCATCGGCACCCACCGTCTGTTCAACCGGGATGTAAAGTTCCGGGATCTGGGCCTGCTGGTGGTGGACGAGGAGCAGCGCTTTGGCGTCAGCCACAAGGAAAAGCTGAAGGAGAACTTCCGGCAGGTGGATGTG
>JAGBTC010000231.1 GCA_017631545.1 Oscillospiraceae bacterium | reverse complement strand
TCCCCGTCCTTGATGCCCATGGCCTCCAGCTTGTCAAACAGACCGGACTCGCGCAGCTGGCGGTCAAACCAGTTTCGGGATTCGTAATCGCCGAAGTTGACATTGGAAATGAGCCGCTGCAGCCAGGGAGCTTCGATGACCCAGGTGTCGTCGTACTGCTCGATGGACACCTCGCCGGTGGTATCCACCTCGGGCGGACGCTGGACATAGGTGGCCTCATATACGGTGACGGGGGGCAGCTGGGCCAGCTCCTGAGCGGCCTTTTTCACCAGCTCCCGGGTGCCCTGATGGGCGGCGGCAGACAGCTCAAAGAACTCCATGCCCCTGGCCTGCACATGCTTACGCAGACGCTCCAGCTTGTCCGGGTCGTCCAGCAGATCCACCTTGTTGGCCGCCACGATCATCTTGCGGGAGGCGAGCTCCGGCGACCAGCCGGCCAGCTCGGCATTGATGGCCTCGAAGTCCTCCACCGGGTCGCGCCCCTCGCTGCCCGACACATCCACCACATGGATGAGCAGGCGGCAGCGGTCGATGTGCCGCAGGAAATCGTGACCCAGACCCGCGCCCTCGGACGCGCCCTCGATGATGCCGGGAATGTCCGCCATGACGAAGGACACCCCCTCCTCCACATACACCACGCCCAGATTGGGGAACAGGGTGGTAAAGTGGTAGTTGGCGATTTTGGGCTGGGCGCGGCTGACCACGCTCAAGAGAGTGGATTTGCCCACATTGGGGAAGCCCACCAGACCCACATCGGCCAGCAGCTTCAGCTCCAGCACCACATCCCGGCTTTCCCCGGGCAGGCCGCTCTTGGCAAAGCGGGGCACCTGACGGGTGGGGGTGGCGAAGTGCTGGTTGCCCCAGCCGCCCCGACCGCCCCGGCACAGAATGAACGGGGTCGGATCGGACATATCGTGAATGATTTCGTTGGTTTCCGCATCCCGGATGACCGTGCCGCGGGGCACCCTCAGGATCAGGTCCTGCCCGTCTTTGCCGGTGCAGCGCTTGCCTGCGCCGTCCATGCCGTTGCGGGCCACATACGTGCGCTTGTAGCGGAAATCCATCAGGGTAGACATGTGATCGTCAATGGTGACTACCACGTTGCCGCCCCGGCCGCCGTCGCCTCCGTCCGGGCCGCCGGCCGCCACATACTTCTCCCGGTGAAAGGAGACCACACCGTTTCCGCCGTTGCCGGAGCGTACGGTGATCTTCGCGGTATCAACAAAGGGTGCTGCCATTACAGGCACCTCCTTTTTCAGGTTAAAATTCCAGCAGGTTCAGCCCAATCTCCTGGCTGAACTTCCGCTCCACCTCTCCGTCCCACACCTGCAGGAACAGTTCCAGCGTAGCGCTGATCGTGCAGGAGGACAGATGGCCGGCGTGGAGTTCCCCGGTGACCGGGTTTCCGATGGTTACATGCAGGTGGAGATAGGGTTCTCCATCCTTTCGCGTTACATTCCCCACCAGTGCGGAGATCTCATAATCGCCCTGACAGCGCCGGCTGTAATACTTCTTCTGGGCCGTATCAAAGATGCCGATGGTCACGTCATTGGCCGCACCCAG
>JAGBTC010000230.1 GCA_017631545.1 Oscillospiraceae bacterium | reverse complement strand
GCCAATGGGCCCGGGATGCCGCCGCCTTCGGCCACCCCTTCCTGTTCCGGCTGAACAACGAGATGAATTCCGACTGGACCAGCTACGGCGGCGTGGTCAATCTGGCCGACCCGCAGATCTTCACCGCTGTGTGGCAGCGCATCTACCGTATCTTCCAGGAGGAGGGCGTGGACAACTGCATCTGGATCTTCAACCCCCACGATCGACAGGCCCCTCCCTCCAACTGGAACAACTCGCTGGCCTATTACCCCGGCACCGAGTATGTGCAGATGATCGGCGTGACCGGGTACAACAACGGCACCTACTATACCCAGTGGGCCGAGGAATGGCGGGACTTCGAGGACATCTACGACCAGATCTGGGAGGAGTATCAGCCCCACTTCGGCGCCTTCCCGTGGATCATCACCGAGTTTGCCTCCAGCGGCATCGGCGGCGACAAGGTGGAGTGGATGGAGGAGATGTTCGACCACATCGAGGACTACCCCAACATCCGCATCGCCGTGTGGTTTAGCTTTGCTGACTTTGACGACGCCAACGGCGGCACTCCCGCCCGCACCTACTGGCTGGACGAAACCCCCGAAACGCTGGAAGCCTTCCGCCAGGGTTTGAAAAAGCAGTTTGATGATTAAAAAACAGCGGCAGCGTTGCTGCCGCTGTTTTTTAGCCTCCGGGCGGCCCTGTCGCATTTTTCTTGACAAGCACCACGGGGTATGGTACTATCTGTCTGCCTTCGGGAATCACCCAACCGGGTGCTGCCCGTTTTTTGCTGCAAAAACAGAAAAGGGTTGATCATTTTGCTGTACGTTCTCCTCATGGCCATCAGCTTCGCGGTGGACGCATTTGCCGTAGCCACCTCCACCGCCATTGCCACCCCCGGGTTCCGCAAGCGCGACGCGCTCAAAATGGGCACCTGGTTCGGCGCCTTCCAGTTCTTCATGCCCCTTGCCGGCTGGCTGCTGGCCACCAGTCTGAATCAGTATATCGTCGCCTTTGACCACTTCATCGCCTTTGGCCTGCTGGCTTTCATCGGCGGCAAGATGGTGTGGGGCTCCTTTGACAAAACTTGCGAAGTAGGCTCCGCCGACCTGAGCGCCAAGCGTTTGTGCCTGCTGGCCATCGCCACCTCCATTGATGCCATGGCAGGCGGCGTATCCATCTGCGTAGACAGCGCTGCCGGCAGCTTTGCCATTACCGCCTCTGCGTACATCGACATCCTGCTGGCCTGCGCCGTCATCGGCATCGTGGCCTTCGCCCTGTCCTATGTGGGCGGCGTGCTGGGCAAGCGGCTGGGCTGCCTGTTCCAGAAACGGGCCGAGCTGGTGGGCGGTCTTGTTCTTATCGCCATCGGCACAAAGATCCTCATCGAGCATCTTACCTCCGGTACATAAACAAAAACTCCGAAGCACCGCGGTGCTTCGGAGTTTTTCTTTGCTCAGAAGGGGAAGCCGAAGTTGAAGAAGCTGCCAAAGGGCCACTGGAACTGATAGTCGCTGTTGCCGCCGCTTTGTCCGTTCTGCTTGGGCTGGGTGGAGGTCGGCTGATCGGGCTGCCGGGTCTGTTCGGGCGCCTCCTCGTCCAGCACCACGGACAGCTCCAGCTGCTTGCCCTCGCGTACCACTTTAAGGATCATGGTGTCCCCGGCGCGGTAGGTGGCCTTGGCCGCCACCAGCGCGGAGTGGGTGGTGATCACGGTGTCATCCATGGAGGTGATGATATCGCCCACCTTCAGCCCGGCCTTTTGGGCGCAGGAGCCCTCCTCCACCGCCTCCACATACGCGCCCACGGGCACGCCGTAGCGCTTGGCGTCGGCCTCAGTCACGCTGGACACATGCACCCCCAGATAGGGCTTGCCGGTGACATAGCCGTGGCGGATCAGATCCTCAATAATATGCTTGACATCGTTGATGGGAATGGCAAAGCATAGCCCCTCGATGGTGGCCGAGGAGGAGCTTGCGCCGGACATCTTGGCCGTGGTGATGCCGATGACCTGTCCGTAGCGGTTGAACAGCGGGCCGCCGGAGTTGCCGGAGTTGATGGCGCAGTTGGTCTGGAGCATATTCATGCTGTTGGCGTCGTTGCCGCTGCCGGTGGTGATGACCCGATCCAGCGCGGAAACGATGCCGTCGGTAAGGGAGTAGGTCAGCTCGCCCAGCGGGTTGCCGATGGCAAACACCGACTCGCCCACGATCAGCTTGTCCGAGTCGCCCAGCACCACGGGTTTGAGCTCCTTGGCGTCGATCTTCAGCACGGCCACATCGTTATCCGCCTCGCCGCCCACCAGCTTGGCCTGATAGCGACTGCCGTTCTGGAAGGATACCGTAATGGGGACGGAACGGTCCTTTGCCGCCTTCTCGATCACATGATAATTGGTGACCACGTAGCCGTCCGCCGTGAGGACAAAGCCCGAGCCGGTGGCCGCGGAGGTGGTCGTATAGCCATAAATGTTGGTTGTGGTGGACACGGTAATGCCCACGCAGGAGGCCACGTTGCCTGCGTATACCTGAGCCGGGCTCAGCGGCTCGGAGGCCGGCAGATCCACCACCTCTACCGCGCTCACAGGTGTCTGGGCGTGATAGACCGTGGTCTCGCCCCGGCGGGTGCTAACCACCACCGCCGTGCCGGCCAGCCCGGCCACGCCGCCCAGCAGTGCACAGCACAGGCACAGTGCCGCCACCTTCATTCCGGTATGTCTGCGCGTTTTTTTCTGCTTGGGCGCCTCCTCTTCCCCGGACACATCGCCGGTGGTGGGAATGGGCTGCTCCTGCTCGCGCGCGCG
>JAGBTC010000229.1 GCA_017631545.1 Oscillospiraceae bacterium | reverse complement strand
TGGCGTGGTCGATTTCAAGGGAGTAGTCGATCTCAATGTCCCCGCCGGCGGCATCCAGCTCGGCATACAGGTGGCGGGTGTTCACACCCACCGCCATAGAGCCATAGGGCGTGTTGTACATGGACAGGTGGCGGCGTCCCTCCTGAAAGATCATTTGGGTGTTTACCTGACCCTCGCGCAGCATACTCACACGCTCCGGCTCCACCTCAATGGTGGTCTGCGTGCCCTCCAGCCCGGTCAGCTCGCTCTCCTGATAACGCAGGGTATACACTCCGGCCTGTTCCCCCAGGCTGCCCCGGGTGACCAGCTCGATGGTGTCCTTCCCTGTCTGTTCAAACTCCTGCATTCCCTTGATGGAAATGATGACTTCCTTTTCCATGCCGTGTGTCCCTTTCGCATACAAAGTCAAAATATTATATAACACAAACGCCGTTCTGTAAAGTAATAATTGCCTCATTTGGAGCCGGTGTCCTTCCCGTGGGAAAGTAAGGCGGAATTTCCACATACTTTTCTCGCTGTGACATTTGACAAACCGCCGGGATATACTATAATATATCCACACACCCGAAGGAAAAAGGAGGTGCGTGCCATTGAAGCTGGAACTGACTGCCAAGCAGTTTCGCCGTCTGCTGGACATGGTGTACATCGGAAACTGGATTTTGAACTCCACCCGGGGAGACGAGCGCTTTGCCGACTATGACGAGGTGGAGTCCCTGCTGTTCACCCGGGCCATGCTGGAGGGTATGCCCACACTGGGCGAGCTGTATGAGGGCGAGATCGTCCCCTCCCGTGCCTTTGCCGAGGGCGGCATCCACGAGGCCATCATGGAGTACGAAAACAATGTGTTCTTTGACATTCTGGCCGAGGATCTGGCCCGTAGGGACATGAACGACGCCCCCATTGACGAGAGCAATTATGCCGAGCTTACCAGCCGCATCGACGCATACATAACCGAATTTGAGCAGCACGGCACCGACCATGTTCTGGTGGAGCTTGACGAACACAGCTGACCCAAATTCCAAATCATACCATAAGAGGCTATCACCGATGACAAAAGTGCTTTTCGTGTGCCATGGAAATATCTGCCGCAGCACCATGGCGGAATTTGTAATGAAGCATCTGCTCCGGGAACGGGGGCTGGAGAGGGAGTTTTTTATCGACTCCGCCGCCACCTCCACCGAGGAACTGGGCAACAATGTCCACCCCGGCACCCGACGCAGGCTCGCTCAGGCAGGGATCCCCTGCGGCGACCACCGCGCCCGGCAGCTGCGGCGGGAGGAGTACGGGCAGTTCGACCTGCTCATCGGCATGGACAGCGCGAACCTGCGTAACATGAACCGGATACTGGGCGGCGACCCCGAGGCAAAGATCCACGCCCTGCTGGACTATGCCGGCCGCCCCGGCCAATCCATCGCCGACCCGTGGTACACCGGCAACTTTGACGAGACCTTTGACGATGTGCTTGCCGGCTGTCAGGGACTGCTGGAACAGCTGACGGGCAACGGGACACATTGACAAATCCTGCGCTGCCCGGCTATAATACGAACAGAAAAAAACAAAAGAGAAAAGAGGCGTATTCTTATGAACGCAAACGCTCCCATCGGAATTTTCGACAGCGGCGTGGGTGGCTACACCGTGGCCCGTGCCTTGCAGAAGTATCTGCCCAGCGAAGATGTCATCTATTACGGCGACGGCTGCAACGCCCCCTACGGCAACCGCAGCAAGGAGGACATCGTGCATCTGGTGCGCCAGATCCTGGACTTCATGGCCTCCAAGCAGGTCAAGGCGGTGGGTATCGCCTGCAACACCATCTCCACCCTCATTGACGAGTTTACCGGCTACGACTTCCCCATCTTCAGCATCGTGCAGGCCGGCGCGGACGAGGTGGTGCGCCGTGCCCCGGCGCAGGTAGGCGTGCTGTCCACCTGCTTCACCGCCCAGACGGGCGCTTACGCAAAGCTCATCAACGCCGCCGCCCCGGACATCAAGGTGTACAGCCAGGGCAGCGTGAATCTGGCCGCGCTGGTGGAGTCGGGCACGGCTTCCGATGCGGAAATTGCCGCCGAGCTGCACGACTCTCTGGGGCAGCTGACCGCCGCCCAGCCGGAGCTGGACACGCTGGTGCTGGGCTGCACCCACTATCCGCTGGCGCAGGATGTCATCGCCCGGGAATATCCCCAGCTGACCACCATCATCGACCCGGCCATGGGTCAGGTGGAGCAGCTGCGCGCCTGCCTTGCCGCCAACAACGCCCTCAACGACAAGGGCGGCAGCCTGAAGGTGTTCACCTCCGGCGACTGCGCCAAGTATGAGGCGCTGGCCGCCCGCTTGGGCATGGTGCTGGACGGCCCTGCCACTCAGCTGCATGTGGCCACCCCCCTGTAACCGAACAAAAAAAGCTCCCCACCGGCCGGTGGGGAGCTTTTTTATTCCTTTTTTCTCTTCCACGAAAAGCCCGGGTCGCGCACCTGAAAGGCGCCGCCGGAGATCTCCACCACCTCGGCGGTGATGTAGCCGGCCAGATCGCTGGCCAAAAAGGCGATGAGCTGACCGATCTCTTCCGGCTTTGCCAGCCGATGGGCAATGGTGGTGTCGGTGA
>JAGBTC010000228.1 GCA_017631545.1 Oscillospiraceae bacterium | reverse complement strand
GTGTCCAAAAAGTACGGCCCCTCCCCCATCGCCTACTTTGCCATCCCCATGGTGGGCAGCCTGTTCATCGACTTTTTCAATGCGGCCATGATCGCCTTCAACATCGGACTTTGGTCATAAAGAAAAGCCCCACCATCGGTGGGGCTTTTCTGTATACAAACCGTTCCAGCGCGTCGCGATAGCGCGCCTGGCTGTCCACCTTTCCCACCACAGACAGGCTGGCTTTGGAAAAGTCAAACAGCTCCTGCGCCAACGCGCGCAGCTGCTCCACGGTGATGGCGTCGTAGGCGGCGGTGATATCGTCCGCGTTGGGCACATGCCCCCGAACCAGCATGGAGATGCCCATGTGGCTCATGCGGGCCTGGGTGGACTCCAGCCCCATAAGCACATTGGCCTTGGCCTGCTCCCGGGCGCGCTCCAGCTCATCCGGCTCCGGGCCGTGCTCGGCCAGCTGAGCGGTCACCCGGCACAGGGTTTCCAGCGCCTGGGCCTCGGTCTCCTTGCCAAGGGCGGTGTACAGCCCCAGCAGCCCCACATCCTCATAGTCGTTGACATAGGAGTACACGCTGTAGCAAAGTCCGCGCTTCTCCCGCATCTCCTGAAACAGGCGGGAGGACACGCCGCCTCCCAGAATGGAGGACAGCAGCAGCTGCTCGTAGCGCCGGGAGTGGGTGGCGGACCGGGCAGGAAAGGCGAGGATCATGTGGTTTTGCTCCACGGCCTTGCGCTTGAGGGTGATGGAAGGCAGGTATTTCACCGCCTTCACGGCGGAGGCAGGGGACTCGGACAGGGCGCAAAAGCGCGCCTTCAGCTCGTCCACCGCGGCAGGGGTAAAACTGCCTGCCAGCGACACCACGATGCGATCGGGGCGGTAATGGGTGCGCTTATATTTCCGCAGCCACTCCCCGTCCATCGCCGAAAGCGTGCGCTTGGTGCCCAGAATAGGTCGGGCGAGGGGGCTGCCCTTATAAATGGCGGCGGCCAGGCGCTCGTACACAAGATCGGCCGGGTCGTCCTTGTACATGCCGATCTCCTCCAGAATGACACCGCGCTCGGTGTCCACCTCTTCCGGGAGAAAACGGGAGTGGAAGAGCATATCGCACAAAAGGTCGATCACCCGATCCAGATGACTGTCCAGACACCGGGCGTGGAAGCAGGTCATCTCCTTGGTAGTGTAGGCGTTCACCTGTCCGCCCAGGGTGTCGATGTCCTGGGCCAGCCGGTCGGCAGAGCGATGCTCGGTGGCTTTGAAGGCCATATGCTCCAAAAAGTGCGCCGCACCGTTTTCCGCCGCCTGCTCATGGCGCGAGCCGGTGCCGATATAAATGCCCAGCGCGGCCGTACGCACCGCCGGAACCGGCTGGGTCAGAATGCGTACGCCGTTGGCAAGTGTGATCATCTCATACATGGGGTCGCCCTCCTTTGGTATCGACATTTTACCACAGTCTGCGCCCCAAAGACAATCTTTTCACGACCGTTACAAAAATTTGCTTTTGCGCCGGGGCGGCACGGAGGCCGCCCCCTACACATACATTTCGGTCATTCCGTAGGGGCGACCCTCTGCGGTCGCCCGACAAACAACAACGCCCCACACCATTGGTGTGGGGCGTTGTTTTAATCTTCGCTGTCCAGCTTGAGTACCGCCATAAACGCTTCCGTAGGCAACTGAACGCTGCCCAAAGAACGCATCTTTTTCTTGCCTTCCTTCTGCTTTTCCAGCAGCTTCTTCTTTCGGGTGATATCGCCGCCGTAGCACTTGGCCAGCACATCCTTACGCATAGCCTTCACGGTCTCCCGGGCGATGACCTTGCCGCCGATGGCCGCCTGCACGGGCACTTCGAACAGCTGGCGGGGAATATTTTCCTTCAGCCGCTCGCAGATGCGCCGGGCACGGGCGTAGGCCTTCTCCCGATGGGCGATGAAGGACAGGGCGTCCACCTGATCGCCGTTGATGAGCATATCCACCTTCACCAGCTCGCTGGGGCGGTAGCCCTCCAGCTCGTAGTCCAGCGAGGCATAGCCCTTGGTGCGCGCCTTCAGGGCGTCGAAAAAGTCGTAGATGATCTCTCCCACGGGCATGGAGTAGTGCAGCTCCACCAGATTGGTGTCCAGATACTGCATATCCTTGAACTCGCCCCGGCGCTCCTGACACATGGGCATGATGTTGCCCACATAGTCCGGGGGCGCGATGATGGACACCTTGGCATAAGGCTCTCTTGCCTCCACGATGGAGCCGGGGTCGGGGTAGTTGTGGGGATTGTCCACCCGAACCACGCTGCCGTCGCTCTTGGTGGCCTCGTAAATAACGGAGGGGAGGGTGGTCACAAGGTCAAGGTCAAATTCCCGTTCCAGCCGCTCCTGAATGATCTCCATGTGCAGCATACCCAAAAAGCCGCAGCGAAAGCCAAAGCCCAGTGCGATGGACGACTCCGGCTCAAAGGACAGGGAGGCATCGTTGAGCTGCAGCTTTTCCAGCGCATCGCGCAGGTCGGGGTACTTGGAGCCGTCCTCGGTGTAGATGCCGCAGTACACCATGGCCTGAGCCGGGCGGTAGCCGGGCAGCGCCTGGTCACAGCAGGCCTCCACCCCGGTAATGGTGTCACCCACACTGGTGTCCTTGACATTTTTGATGGAGGCGGTGAACCAGCCCACCTCGCCGGCGGTCAGCTTGTCGCAGGAGTCCATGCCCAGCGGACGCAGGTAGCCGCAGTCCAGCACGGTGTACTGGGCGCCGGAGGCCATCATCTTCACCGCCATGCCCTTTTTCAGCGTGCCCTCCATCACCCGGAAGTAGACAATGACGCCCAGATAGGGGTCGTACTGACTGTCAAAAATCAGCGCCTTGAGGGGGGCGTTGGGGTCGCCGGTGGGAGCAGGAATATTTTGAACAATGTCCTCCAGCACGGCCGGGATGTTGATGCCCATTTTTGCGGAGATCTCCGGCGCGTCCATGGCAGGCAGCGCCAGCACATTCTCCACCTCCTCCTTGACTCGCTTGGGGTCGGCGGCAGGCAGGTCGATCTTGTTGATGACGGGCAGGATCTCCAGATCGTGCTCCATAGCAAGGTAGGTGTTGGCCAGGGTCTGCGCCTCGATGCCCTGAGACGCGTCCACGATAAGCACCGCGCCCTCGCAGGCGGCCAGAGACCGGGACACCTCGTAGTTAAAGTCCACATGACCCGGGGTGTCGATGAGGTTGAGGTGGTAGGTCTGCCCATCCTCGGCCTTGTATTCCATGCGCACGGCCCGTGCCTTGATGGTGATGCCGCGCTCCTTTTCCAGCTCCATGTTGTCCAGCAGCTGGGACTCCATCTGCCGCTGCTCCACTGCACCGCACAGCTCGATCATGCGGTCGGACAGGGTGGATTTTCCGTGATCGATGTGGGCGATGATGGAAAAATTACGAATTTTAGATTGATCGGTCATAATGAAAACCTCCGTGGGTATGGCTTTACTTGTTCTCCTGCTTGCCGGGCAATTTGTTCACCCGTGCGCCGGTGCTGTGAATGATCTGCAGCAGGGATTGATACAGCACGGGATAGTCTTTTGCAAGGACATCGTTGCTCATGTCGGGGAAAGTGCCCTTCTCCCGGGCGTGGTCGGCCAGCGCGTCGGTCAGCTCCACCTGACTGCACACCATGTCCGCCCCGGTCAGCCCCCCGTCAAAATGGGAACGGGGAACGGAGAAAAAGTCGGGATTATTGACCCCCGGCGCCTGATGGAGCAGGCGAAACACCTGATACACCGCCGTGGACAGATAGGCCGAGGCGGCACGGATGGCCCGCCGGCTGCCCACCTTGCCCAACAGGTCAAACAGCAGGGCCACCGAGTTGACCAGCAGCTTTTTGGACAGCATGGCCAGCGCGCTGCCGCGCATGGAACCGTCCTGCTCGTTGGAGCTGTCGTACAGTTCCTCCGGCTCGATAATGGTAGTGCCGTCCCGGCTCATGGTGCGCCCCAGCAGAAAGTCCGCGGAGACATTGTAATATTCGCAGGCCTTGACCACAAAGGCAAGCCCCGGCTCACGAATACCGTTTTCATAGTGGGACAGCAGCGCCTGGGAGATGCCAAGAGCGTTGGCCGCCGTACGCTGACTGACCCCATGCTCCTGCCGCAGCAGGGACAAAGTACGGGAAAATTCTGCGTTCATCTGGGTCACCTCTTTTTCTATACGCATAGTATAACCGACGCAATACCGCCTGTAAAGCGTTTTTTGTCCTTTCCCCGGAACAAAAACGCAGCGGTCAGTCGACCGCTGCGTTTTTACTTAACTTTGCGCCGGCGCGCCGCCCTCGCTCTTGGGTCGGCGGTGACGGCGGTGGCGGTGGCGGCCGGATTTTTGGGCCGCACCCTCACTCTTTCCGGCGGCCTCGCCGCTCTTGGGGGTGGGGTTCTCCTGCTGGGGCTTGGCTGCAGCGCCCTCGCCCTCGGGCTTTGCGCCCCCTCTGCCCCGGCGGTGACGGCGGCGGCGGTGGGACTCCTCCGCCTTTTCTGCAGGCGGCTCCTGCGTCCGGTCGGGTTCACCCAGCACCTGCTCCAGGGCCGCGCCCAGCCGGCTTTGCGTCGGGCGAGCAGGCCCGTCCGTGGTTTCGCCGGGGGCTTTTCTCAGTTTGGCCAGCTCCTCGGGGGGCGGCGCCACATAGCCCTCCGGACGCTTGCCCTTGCCGCTGCGGACCACACAGACCTCGCAGTTGTGATAGCAGTGGGGGCTGTCCGGGTCGTTCTCCAGACGGACATTCACCTTCTGGCGCAGCAGGTTCACCGAGGATACGGTGCCCACGCCGTCCGGCGTCTCCACAAAGGAGTCCATTTTGGGGGATTTTTTGACCAGATCCTCGTAGGCCTCCTGCTCATACTTCAAGCAGCACATCAGCCGCCCGCAGGTGCCCGAGATCTTGGTGGGGTTGAGGGACAAATTCTGGGTCTTGGCCATTTTGATGGACACGGGGATAAACTCGTCCAAAAACTGCGAGCAGCAGAAGGGTCTGCCGCAGATGCCCAGACCGCCCAGCATCTTGGCCTCGTCGCGCACGCCGATCTGACGCAGCTCGATGCGTGCATGAATGGCGCCGGCCAGATCCTTGACCAGCGCGCGGAAGTCCACACGCCCCTCGGAGGTGAAGAAGAATACCACCTTGTTGCCCTCGAAGCTGTACTCCGCGTCCACCAGCTTCATATCCAGCCCGTGCTGGGCGATCTTCTCCTGGCAGATGGCCATGGCCTTGGCCTGCTTTTCCTTGTTCTTTTCCGCGGTACGAATATCCTCAGCGGTGGCCGCGCGCACCACGGGACGCAGAGGTGCCAGCAGCTCCATCTCGTCGATCATGGTGTTGCCCTGCACACACTCGCCCAGCTCAATGCCGCGGCTGGTCTCCACCACAACGCCCTCACCCTCTTTGAACTGCAGGCCGTTGGGGGAAAAATAATACTGTTTTCCTCCGCTTTTGAAGCGGACCGCAATGATCTCTGTCATACGATACTCCTTTTCGTCGGGCACAGGTATGCCCGTACGCTCACTTGCCCATGACCGATGCACACAGCCAGCCGACCATGTGTCCCACGCTCATGTTATAGGCTCGGGTGCCGCGCAGCTGCTCCACGACCTGTACGCCGCGCAGCGCCTGCCTGGGGTCACTGCCCTGTGTCATTTGCCGGGTGAACCGCGCGCTCAGCCGATCCAGCAGGGCAAAGCAGCGTGCACGCTCCCATTTTGTGCGCTCGATTTCCACACACAGACGCAGCAGCCCCTGCTCGTCCCGCGCCATCCAAAGGTCGGCCAGCTGGCCGGCCAGCGCGTCCAGATCGGGGTCGCTGCATGGGTCGTCCGCGCCCTGGGGTCGGGTCAGACTCAGCTCCTGACAGCGCGAACGCACCGTGGTCAGCAGCCCACCTGCGTTTTCCGCCAACAGGAGAAAGGCGGCGTAGGGCGGGCCGTCCTCCAGCAGCTTGAGCATGGCGTTTTGCGCCTCGTCCCGCAGGCGGTCAGCCTCCGGCAGCACATAAACCTTGCGCGCGGCCTCGTTGGGGCGGATATGGGCGTCCGAGCGCAGCCAGCGGATCTGGTCCACGGTAATCGCCTTGCCCTCCTCCTCCGGCCGCAGGGTAATAATGTCCGGGTGGATGCCTGCCAATGCCTTTTTGCAGGCGGGGCAGCAGCCGCAGGGCTTATCTTGCTCCTGAGAGCAGACCAGAGCCCGGGCCAGAATGGCCGCAAGAGTACCCTTGCCCGCGCCCGCCGGCCCGGACAGGATAAAGGCATGGCCCAGCTGCCCCTGTCTCAGCCGGGGCAGCAGCTGCTCCTTCAGCGCGGCATTGCCCGCAAGCGCGCTCAGCGGCATGGCTTATATCCTCTGGAACTGTTCCACATCCACCACAAAGATGGTGGCGCCGCCCACACGCACCTCCACCGGCATACCGGTGGGGAACTCACGGGCCACGCCGGAGGTGGCGGAGATGAGCTGGGAACGGCTGTGGGAGTGCTGCTTGATGATCTCAATTACGTCATTCACCTTTTCTTCATCCACGCCCACCAGCATGGTGACGTTTTTGGCCATGAGGAAACCGCCGGTGGTAGCCAGCCGGGTGCTGGAAAAGCCGCTTTTGCTCAGAGAGCGGGCCACAACGCCGGCGTCGTCGCTGTTGACGATGGCAATAACAAGTTTCATAAAACAAACACTCCTTGTTTCTCTGGGTGCGGTAAAGGGGCGGCCGGCGAACGTCAGCGCCTCTTTATCCAACTTATTATACCCCAAGTTATTCAAATAGGGAAGAATTTTTTTCAAACTGCCCGTTCCTTGGCAGAAAAAAGCGGCGGGAGGCATTGCCTCCCGCCGTTTGGCAGGGTTTACTTATGCTCACCGGGAGCGTAAGCCACCACGGTGCGGCGGTTGGGCTCAGTGCCGGTGGAG
>JAGBTC010000227.1 GCA_017631545.1 Oscillospiraceae bacterium | reverse complement strand
GACATCAAGCCTCACAATGTGATGGTGCTGCGGGACGGCAGCGTGAAGGTGGCCGACTTTGGCATCGCCCGGTTGACCAACGCCAGCAGCAGCACGCTGACCAAGGACACGCTGGGCTCGGTGCATTACATTTCTCCCGAGCAGGCTAGAGGCAGCCATATTGACGCACGCTCTGACCTGTATTCTGCCGGCGTGGTTCTTTATGAGATGATCACCGGCCGCCTGCCTTTTGAGGGGGACACCCCCGTCAGCGTGGCCATCCAGCACATCAACAGCGTACCTCTTTCCCCCCGGGATCTTGATCCGGAGCTGCCTGAGGCTCTGGAGACCATCACTATGAAGGCTATGGCCTCCAACGTGGACAAACGATATATCTCTGCCGACGCCATGCTGGCCGATTTGGAGGAGTTTCGCAAAAACCCCAGTATCAACTTTGATTATAACGCAGCTGACCTGCTCAAGGAAACCGACGGACAGGAGGAGGAGAATCCCAACGGAAAAACCCGTCCCATCCCTGTGGGGCTGGTTTCCGAGCATGTGCGCCGCTCCGGCTCGGGGGCAGAGCGCAGCCCGTCCGGCCGCCGTTCTTCTTACCGGGATGAGGAGCGCCGCGTCCGGGAAGAGGAACTGGATGACCGGCGGGAGCAGTCCTGGCCCATGTATGTGGCCATTGTGGCCATTCTGCTGTTTACAGTAGGTATGCTCTGGTTCCTCTTTACCAACTTTCTTAAGCCTCTGTTTGCCCCCGCACCGGACTACGTTGTGCCCAACCTACTGGGACTGGTCTATGAGGAGACGGTGGAAAATCGCGGGTTGCTGAAGGAATTCGAACTGGTCAAGGTGGCCACCGTCACCGATGAGCGGGCGGAGGGCACTATCATCAAGCAGACCCCCGACCCGGAGACCACAGTTAAGGATCCTGATGCGGAGATCAAGGTCACCGTCAGCGGCGGTCCTAAGACCATCATCATGCCCGACATTTCGGAGAGGGAATATACCGATGCCTTCGTTCTGCTGCAGAACCTGGGGTTGATCGTGTCCACCCCGGAGTATGAAAATCACGAGGAGATACCAAAAGGTCATGTGATCTCCTTCACTCCGCTGGAAAACGCCGTACTCAAGCCCGGCGACAAGGTTCAGCTGGTGGTCAGCACCGGCCCTCAGGACAAGACCGAGCAAGTACCCCTGTTCATCGGCCAGAGCGTGGAATGGGCCCGGGATAAGATTACGCTGCATAACCTGGTTGTGGGTGAAGAATTTGAAGTTTGGAGCAGCGAATACCCTGCCGGCACGGTTGTGGATCAAAGTGTTGAGGCATATACTGAAGTGCCTCAGGGCACAAAAATCAACCTGCAGGTGAGTAAGGGACCCGACCCGTCCAACCCTGCGGGGAACGACCCCGGTGTGACAGACACCCCCGCGAGCGGGAAAGGGCAACAGACCTTTGAGATCGTACTGCCCCAAAACGCCGGACAGGTGAAGGTGACGGTCAAGGACGGCTCTACTGTCATTCTCGACACGCAGGTGAACACCGCGCTGGACGCGGTGCTGCCCTGCACCGTCAAGGGCAGCGGTGTGAAGCAGTATGACATCTATTTTGACAACATATTCAACCGCAGCCAGATCGTGAATTTTGCCGGATGATGGAAGGTATTATTCTCAAAGCCCTGAGCGGCTTCTATTACGTGCATACTACGCAAGGGCAGTTTACCTGCCGTGCCCGGGGAAAGTTCCGTTACGCCGGTCTGTCCCCCCTGGTAGGCGATCGGGTGCGCTTTACCCCCTTGGAGGACGGCACCGGCGCGCTGGACGAGATTCTGCCCCGGCGCAACTGTTTCGCCCGACCTGCCGTAGCCAATGTGGATCAACTGGTGTTGGTGGTCTCTCAGGCCATTCCAGTCACCGATCCCTACCTGATCGACCGCATTATCTCCATCGCTGCCGCACGGGATTGCGAATGTGTCATCTGCGTGAACAAAAGCGATTTAGACGCGGGCGATGAGCTGGTAGACATTTATACCGACGCCGGCTTTCCTACCGTGCGCGTCAGTGCCCGCACAGGGGAGGGGATGGAGCAGCTGGAACAGCTGCTGCGTGGCAAGGTATCCGCCTTCACCGGCAATTCCGGCGTGGGCAAGTCCAGCATATTGAATTGCCTGCACCCCTCCTTTGCCCTGCAGACCGGTGATGTGAGCCAGAAGCTGGGGCGGGGTCGACACACCACCCGTCATGTGGAACTGCTGGCGCTGGATGCGGACACGCTCATTGCCGACACCCCCGGCTTTTCTGCCTTTGACACCGAGCGTATGGAGCTGTGCCGCAAGGAGGAGCTGGCCGCTTGCTTCCGGGAGTTTGCTCCCTACACGGACAAGTGTGCCTTCCTTGACTGCGCCCATGTGAAGGAAAAGGGCTGCGCGGTGCTTGCAGCGGTAGCTGAGGGAGCCATCCGTCCCACCCGGCATCAAAGTTATGTGCGTCTGTATGAACAGGCAAAGGCTATCCCGGATTGGGAACGATAAACAAAAGACAGGAGCCGACCTCGCTGTGGGGTCGGCTCCTGTTTGTGTCAGTGCGCTGGTGCCCGACATATACTAAACCAGCCGGCAACCAGCGGAGGAAGGGAGGGAACGGCGTGGGGATCGTGGTGGTCAAGTCGCCCAAATGGATGCGCGGGATGCTGAAACGACTTTTCCGACTGTAATGGCATAGCTTGCTCACCCAAAGCATATAGTGCTACAAAGCCTAAATGCAAGGGAGAGGACGCAAGATGGAGCTGAAACTGGAGCAGGAGTACATGAACGGCTATGTGCCGGTGTTGGAGACACAGCTGACACAGGAGGAGACGCTGGAGGCCATCGTGCCGGATGCCTACCCGGACATTCTCGGCGTGGTGGATTGCGGCGGGCAGGTGATGCTGACGGGCAAAGATGTGCAGGATGGCGAGGTAAGCGTCAGCGGCAAGGTGCTTGGGTGGCTGCTCTATCGACCGGAGGACGGGCAGGGCATTCGCCGCATGGAGCTGACCATTCCCTTCACTGCCCGCACAGCGGCTGCAGGGGTGGAGGCACGGTGCCGCTGCGTGGCACAGCCACGCCTGCGGGGCATGGATGTGCGCGCACTCAATCCACGCAAGATACTCGCCCGGGCAGACCTCGCCGTGGAGGTGGAGGTGTACGCCGAGGTGAACGGCGCGGTATGCTCCGGCGTGACGGGGAAGGAAGAGGACGGGCTGGAGCAGCGGGTAGGGGAGTATACGGTCTATTCCGCTCCGGCCGTGCAGGAAAAGGAGTTTTCCATCTACGATGAAGTGCGCCTTTCGGTAAACACAGACCGGCCGCCCGAGATTTTATGCGCGCAGGCCAGCCCGGTGTGTACCGAGTCGCGTATCATCGGCAACAAATTTGTGTTCAAGGGCGAGGTGCGCGTGCAGCTGCGAATGCTCTGCGACGGGCAGCTGTGCGGCCAGAATGTGGGGGTATCCTTCTCCCAGATCATGGAGCTGGCCGATGTGAGCGAGGGCGCGGACGGACAGGTGGAGCTGTGTATGACCGGGCTGGAGCTGTCCCCCTCACAGGAGGATGACCGGGCACTGAGCGTGTCCATGGACATTCTGGCGCAGGCGGTGGTGCGCGAGCAGCGCAGGCTTCGGGTGTTGGAGGATGTGTACAGCACCGCCGCGCAGCTGCAGCTGCAGCGGGAAAGCCTGCAGAGTGAGCAGCTTGCCGAGCGGACGGTACGCACCCAGAACCTGCGCCAGCTGCTGGAGCTGCCCGACATGGTAAGTGCAGTGGTGGACGCACAGGCCGAGCTGATAAGTGTGCAGGTAAATTACCGGGACGGGGCCTTTGAGCCGGAGGGGCAGGTTCGGGTAAGGGTACTGTATCTGGATGGGGAGGAGCAACCCTGCTGCGTCAGCCGGGTGCTGTCCACCTCCGTGCGGGTGGATGCCCCTGCCGGAACGCGGTGCCGCTGCCGGTGTATGTGTCCGGGGGATGTGTTTGCAAATCCGGCCGCCGGGGGCGTGGAGGTGCGGCTGAGCCTGCCCTTCTACATCCTGCTTACCGCCACTTCCGCCATCCCCGTTATCACGCAGATACAGCCCGGGCCCGAGCGTGAGCGCCGGGCAGGGGATCGCCCCTCTATGGTGCTGCGCGCCGCTGTGCCGGGGGAAAGTCTGTGGGACATCGCCAAGGCATACTCTACCACCTGTGAGCGTATTCGCAGAGCCAACGCTATGGATACGGATGAGCTTCCGGTGGGGCAGATGCTGCTCATTCCCGGCGCGTGCTGACAAAAACAGGCTGTTGCATGAGCAACAGCCTGTTTTGCTTGTCATATTTTTTGTCCAAGCGCCATATAGTGTACGGAATACAACGGCTGACGGGCCGAAGGAGGAGTTTGGGTGGAAGAACGCAAGATCTACGAGGATATCGCGCTTCGGACCGAGGGTGACATCTACATCGGGGTGGTTGGACCGGTACGCACCGGAAAATCCACCTTCATCAAACGCTTTATGGAGACGCTGGTCATCCCGGGCATCGAAAATGTGTACCGTCGAGAACGGGCAAGAGATGAGCTGCCCCAAAGCGGCTCCGGCCGCACCATCATGACCGCCGAGCCGAAATTTGTGCCCGAGGACGCGGTGGAGCTGTGCATGGATGGGAGCGCGGCCTTCCGTGTGCGGCTGATTGACTGCGTGGGCTATATGGTGGAAGGAGCTATGGGGCAGTTCGAGGGGGAGGAGCAGCGCATGGTGTCCACCCCGTGGTTTGACCATGAGATCCCCATGTCCGAGGCGGCGGAGGTGGGTACGCGCAAGGTCATAGCAGAACATTCCACCATCGGTATCGTGGTCACCACCGACGGCACCATCACCGACATTCCCCGGCAGGACTATGTGCAGGCCGAGCAGCGGGTCATCTGGGAGCTGAAGGAACTTGGAAAGCCCTTTGTGGTACTGCTGAACAGCGCCCAGCCCCGCTCCCAGCAGGCGCAGGCGCTTCGCAGGCAGCTGGAAGAGGAATACGGTGTGACCTGTCTGGCTGTGAACTGTCTTGAACTGGACAACGCCGATATTACCCAGATCATCCGGGATGTGCTGTACGAATTTCCGGTGAAGGAACTGGATCTGTTCCTGCCGGCGTGGGTGGATGCACTGGAGCAGGAGCATCCAATCCGACAGGCACTGTATACCAGCGTGCGCGCGGCAGCAGGCAGTCTGTGCCGTATTCGGGATGTTGCCGGGGCAGCCGAGGTCATTTCCACCTGCGAACAGGTCAGCGAAGCCCGGGTGGACGGCATCGATCTGGGCACCGGAGTAGCCCTGGTGCGCCTGGAGCTGCCCCGGGCACTGTTTTACCAGACCCTGTCCCAGCAATCGGGCTTTGTCATCGGAGATGATGGGGATCTGGTGGGGCTGCTGAAGCATCTGGCGCAGGTAAAGACCCAGTATGACAAAGTGGCACAGGCGCTGCAGGAGGTGGAGGAGACCGGCTACGGGATCGTTGTTCCATCCCCGGAGACACTGGTGCTGGAGGAGCCGGAGATCGTCCGGCAGGGTGGACGCTACGGCGTGCGGCTGAAAGCCAGTGCCCCCTCCATCCATATGATCCGGGCGGACATTGAAACAGAGGTCTCGCCCATTGTGGGCACGGAGAAGCAGAGTGAGGAGATGATCCGCTATCTGCTGGAGCAGTTCGAGGGGGACACCAAAAAGATCTGGCAGTCCAATATCTTCGGCCGCTCCTTCCATGAGTTGGTAGGGGAGGATCTCAACACCAAGCTCAAGCGGATGCCTGACGATGCCCGTGCCAAGCTGCGCGAGACCCTGCAGCGCATCATCAACGAGGGCTCGGGCGGGCTGATCTGCATCATACTGTAAACAACAAACATCCCTCCGCCATGCGGAGGGATGTTTATCATTTATATCATTTATTTGGTGCGCTTATGCACTTTCCTGCTGCAGGATGCCCATGCGCGTCATGGACTGGCGCAGTACCTCCAGATTCTTCTCGGAGATGTCGCAAAGGGGCAGACGCAGCGCCCCGGCCTGCATACCCATCAGGTTCATGGCGGCCTTGATGGGAATGGGATTGACCTCGATAAACAGCGCATCGATCAGATCCATGTAGGCGATCTGCAGTTTGGATGCGGCCTCAAAGTTATTCTCCAGACACAGATGGCTCATCTTGACCATGACCTCGGGAATGATGTTGGAGGCCACGCTGATCACACCCTTAGCACCCAAAGACATCATGGGCACAACCTGATCATCGTTGCCCGACCAGATGTAAAAGTCATCCGGACACTGGCAGCGCGTGTGGGCCAGCAAAGAAAAGTTGCCGCTGGCTTCCTTCACCCCGTTGATCTTTGGATTTTCCGACAGAGTCTTATAGGACTCTGCGGTGAAGGAAACACCCGTTCGGGAAGGGACATTGTACAGGATGATGGGCAGCTCGGTACGCGCGGCGATATACTCGTAGTGCTTGATCAGGCCGGTCTGGCTGGCCTTGTTGTAGTAGGGGGTAACATGAAGCAGGGCGTCGGCCCCGTAATCCTGCGCGTGCTGGGACAGATATACGGCGGCAGAGGTGTCGTTGCTCCCTGCGCCGGCAATGACCTTTACGCGTTTGTTGACCCGGTTGACGCAGAATTCCACCGCGGCATTGTGTTCTCGGATGGACATGGTGGCCGACTCGCCGGTGGTACCGCACACGCACACAGCGTCCACGCCGGCGGCGACTTGGTCGTCGATCAGCTTGCCAAAGGCATCGTAATTGATAGTTCCGCTTTTGTAAAAGGGTGTGACCAGGGCAGGGCAGGAGCCGGTGAAAACAGGCGTTCTCATAAAACGATCACCCTTTCATAAATATTGGAAACATCAAGGTTCACATTACGGGAAACAGAGGAATTACTTACGGTCGATATATCCTTCCGCACACAGCAGCTCGGCCAGCAGCACCGCACCGCCGGCAGCACCACGCAGGGTGTTGTGGGACAGGCAGACGAACTTGTAATCATACTGGCTGTCCTCACGCAGGCGGCCGATGTTGACGGCCATGCCGTTCTCGGTCATGCGGTCCAGACGGGTCTGGGGACGGTTCTCCTCCTCATAGTAGTGGAGGAACTGCTTGGGGGCGGAGGGCAGCTGCAGCTCCTGCGCCCGGCCGCTGAAGCCGGCCCAGACAGCCTTGATCTCGTCCACAGAAGGCTTCTTGCCCTCGGGGAAGGACATGAACACCGCAGCCATGTGACCATCCTGACAGGCCACACGGAAACACTGGGCGGTGATGGAGGGAGCAGTGGCGGCGATGATCTTATCCTCGCCCACGCTGCCCCACAGCTTCATGGGCTCGCGCTCGCTCTTTTCCTCCTCGCCACCGATGTAGGGGATGCAGTTATCCACCATCTCGGGCCAGCGCTCAAAGGTCTTGCCTGCGCCGGAGATGGCCTGATAGGTGCAGACCAGGGCCTTCTCGATGCCGTACTTTTCCTTGAGGGGGTGCAGGGCAGGGATGTAGGACTGCAAAGAGCAGTTGGACTTGACGGCGATAAAGCCGCGCTTGGTGCCCAGACGCTTGCGCTGGGCGTTGATGATGCGGATGTGGTCGGCATTGATCTCGGGCACGACCATGGGCACATCGTCCGTCCAGCGGTGGGCGGAGTTGTTGGACACCACGGGGCACTCGGCCTTGGCGTACTGCTCTTCCAGCGCGCGGATCTCTTCCTTCTTCATATCCACGGCACAGAACACGAAGTCCACCTGAGCGGCGATTTTCTCCACATCCTCGGTGGCGTTCATGACTACGAGGGACTTGGCCTGCTCGGGAATGGGGGTGGTCATGGCCCAACGGCCGGCCACCGCCTGCTCATAGGTCTGGCCGGCGCTGCGCGCGCTGGCGGCGATGACGGTCAGCTCAAACCAGGGGTGGCCGTCCATCAGCGTGACGAAACGCTGACCGACCATTCCGGTGCCGCCAATAATACCTACTTTGTACTTTTCCATGTCGTATCGATCCTTTCCGGCGCAGCTTTGCCGCGCATGGTTTTTTGTTTCGTGCAGGTTTTTCGTCCGGGTGGATAAAGGAAAGTTTTCAGTTGCCAAACGGAAGAAAAACCATTATAATGGATAAATAAGATGTTATTTACGCACGATCCTCTATAATATGTTATCATACCACGGGCCATGCGTAGTGTCAACGAGCGGACTGTTGTTGTATTTGGAGAAATGGAGAGTTCTATGTCCCTGAAAATAAGACAATTTGCAGCGGCGGTTCTCGCTGTGGTGTTTTGTGTGGGTGTGCTGCCCGCCGCCGCCGAAACCGCCGATCCCTATGCAGGTAAAAAGCTGCGTATCGGCCTTGCCTGGCAGGGCAGCAGCGTGGGCACTTTAGTGGAAGCCAAACTGCTCAATGCCGACATGAGTGCCGTGACCGGCTATCGGATGGGGTACTATGATGAAGCCATGGATTTTGTGGAGCTTGCCCGCACGCAAGAGACCTACCTTTCCATGGTCAAGACGACCAATATCTACCGTTCGGGTGAAAACTATACAACCGAAAAACCTTCGGGCAGCTATGAAATGCTGGGCTGCTATCACCTGCGTCGCTCGGGCAGTTTTGACACCTTTGAGCAGGCGCTGCTTGCCGCACAGGAGCTGGAGGGCGGCTTTGTAGCGTGGATCGACGGGGAGTATCAGGTGCGAAAGGGTTCCTATACCACCCTTGATGCGGCAGCTGCCGCCGCTGAGGCGGAAAATGCCGCAGCTCAGCCTCCGGAGGAGGAGAGCGCCCCTGTGGAGCAGGATATCATCCAGCCTCCTGCTCAGGGCGAGGAGCAGGTGTTGCCCGCGGAAGGGGAACAGCAGGAGCAAACTGACCCGGAGTCTCCCACCGAGGAGGAGCCGGTCACCTGGTCGGTGTGCTACACCAGCACCTACGGCATCAATGTGGTGAAAGCAGGCACCTGCCGTATCCTGCTGCAGTTTGACGGCGGACAGGCTACCCCCCTTGGCGTCATGCCCGGCTATGAGAGCAACGAGGGCGCGGTGACATGGTTCAAAGGCTATAAGTATCTGGGCGGCTTCCGCTACGAGCGCATGAACGGCGGCAATATCACCGTGGTGAGCATCGTAGATGTTGATACCTATGTCAAAGGGGTCGTCCCCTATGAGTCCAATAAGCTTTGGCCGCTGGAAACGCTGAAGGCACAAGCTATGTGCGCGCGCAATTACGGCCTGATCAATTTGGGCAAGCACAAGGACAACGGTTTTGATCTGTGCAACACCGTGGACTGTCAGGTGTACTTCGGCATGGGCAGCGGAAAAGAGTCGTTCCAGCCCAGCGAACTGAGCAATCAAGCGGTGGACGAGACCTCGGGCAAATATGTCTGGTACGAGGACAAGCTGGCCCAGACCTACTTTGCCGCCAGCAGCGGCGGCGGAACGGAAGATGTGTCCAATGTATGGGGGAGCAAGCAATCCCTTTACCCCTACCTTGTCGGCGTGGTTGACCCCTACGAGACCGCTGTGGCGGACAAGATCCCCAGCTACCGCTATTCCAACACATTTACCAAGGCACAGCTGACCAACATTCTGCAAAGCAAGGGCTATGCCACCAACACCAAGGTGGAGACTTTTGAAGTGACCAAGCTCTCCAAGACGGGCAATGTGCTGGAGATGAAATTTACCTACACCAACGGCAAGAGCAACACCTTTGCCAGCGTGGGCAGCAGCTGGCTTCGCAGCAAGCTGGGCTGCCG
>JAGBTC010000226.1 GCA_017631545.1 Oscillospiraceae bacterium | reverse complement strand
CCGGCCTTGACCTCCTCCACGCATTTGAGATATGCAGACAGCTTGTCGGCGGCCTTGACCAGGGCGTGGATGTCCGGGTCGGAGATGGAAACGATGGGGTCGAAGTCCCCGTGCAACTCCTCCGGCAGCATGGACAGCAGCTTTTGCTCCGCCATGGACTCCACCTGCTTATAGGCGGCTTGGATGTCCGGGTTGTCGTACTTGATGGGGGTGGGCATATCGCCGGTGAGGATCTCGCTGGCGTCGTGATACAGGGCGGCCACCGCCGCTGCGCCCGGGTCGATGTGTCCGCCGAAGAAGCGGTTTTCGATCACGGCAAGGGCGTGGGCCAGCACCGCTACCTGATGGGAGTGTTCCTGTATGTTCTCGGAAACGGTGTTTCGCATCAGACCCCAGCGGTCGATGTACTTCATGCGGGACAGCATGGCAAAAAAGTGGTGGGACATAGGGCGTCCTCCTGTTTTGTTAGTGTACTTGAAAATTGTACCATACAGGAGAGAATGTGTAAACGGGAAAAACGATACACTCCTTACTGGCTTGATAAAACATAGCCGCAACTTAATAGATTGGATAAAGGTGGGGTGTTTTCTTGGCAAGGGGAGAGATTTGTGCTATAATCAAAAATAAAGGATTATAAGGGTGAGGTGCCGGAATGGAACTGATGGAACAAACCCTGTCCAGTCGGACGGTATTTGAAGGAAAAATCATCACCGTCAAGGTGGACAAGGCCATGCTGCCCAACGGGGCGGAGGCTTCCCGCGAGGTGGTGGAGCATCCCGGCGGTGTTTGCATTCTCGCGCTGCAGGAGGACGGAACGGTGCCTCTGGTGCGTCAGTTCCGCTACCCCCTGGGAGATGTGATGCTGGAGCTGCCTGCAGGCAAGCTGGAGTATGGGGAGCAGCCCCGTCCGGCCGCCATCCGGGAGCTGGGGGAGGAGGTCGGGCTGGAGCCCGGCCGGCTGACCGATCTGGGCTTTTTGTATGTGTCCCCCGGCTTTTGCACCGAGCGGCTATATCTGTATCTGGCTCAGGATGTGAAGCAGGTGCCCGTCCACCCCGACGAGGACGAGTTTCTGGACATCGTTCACCTGCCCTTCGGTGAGCTGGTGGATATGGTCATGTCCGGCCAAATCACGGACGGAAAGACCGTGGCGGCAGTACTCAAGACGAAGGTGCTGCTGGGACTGTGACGACGAAAGGAGCGATCCGGATGGAAAAAACCGTTTTGATCGTGGAAGACGAGACCAATATTGTGGATATTCTCTCCTTTAATCTGGAGCGGGAGGGCTACAACACTATCGAGGCCTATGACGGGCAGACCGGTCTGCAGCTGGCCCGGGAGCAGAATCCCGACCTGATCCTGCTGGATCTGATGCTGCCCAGGATGAACGGCTTTGATGTGTGCAAACAGCTGCGCGCCGACGGGTGCGCCATCCCCATCATCATGCTCACCGCCCGGGAAGAGGAGGCGGACAAGGTGCTGGGGCTGGAGTTGGGCGCGGACGACTACATCACCAAGCCCTTCGCCATCCGGGAGCTGATGGCCCGGGTCAAGGCCAATATCCGCCGGGCGCAGATGCCCACGGCTGGGGTGGAGGACACCTCCGGGCGCATGGTGTTTGGCCGTATCGTCATCGACACAGAAGGCGCGTTGGTGCAAAAGGACGGCGTGACGCTGGAGCTGAGCCAGCGGGAGTACGACCTGATCCGCTTCCTCGCCGCCCAGCCGGGCAAGGTGTTCTCCCGGGAGGCGCTGATGGAGAATGTGTGGAACTACGCCGGTTATGTGGGCGATGTGCGCGGTGTGGATGTGGCGGTGCGCCGCCTGCGGGAAAAGCTGGAGGACGATCCGGCCAACCCTGCCTTCATCCTCACGCGCCGGGGACTTGGCTATTTGTTCAATGCGTGACTGCCCGGTATTTTTTTGATTTTCTGCCGTTTCAGCGGTGAAAGGAGGTGTGATCCATGCTGCGAAGCCTGCATATGAAGCTGGTGATGATCATGATGCTGCTTATTCTGTCCCTGATGACGGTGGTGGGCGCGTTTTTGATGAACAGCGTGGTCGCATTCTACCTCAATGATTTTTATACGCAGATCAATACCGTGATCACCGAACAGGGGCTGTACGCCGACCTGACTACCCAGACCCCGGCCGAGCGCGCCGGGGAGGCGGGTGCGGTGGAGACCATGGATCGGGTGCTGAGCGCCTACGCCGGTGCGCTGGGCGTCAACGGCAGCAACCGCAACTACTACCTGTTGGACGAGACGGGGGCCTATCTGGCCGGTACGGACGAAACCTACGGACGGCAGCTGGAGTATACGGAAAATCTGCTGCAGGTCATCCGGGATCGCACACAGGTGGGCGACGAGAGCAATCTGGCGGCCAACTATATGGATGTGGCCATCCCTGTGGAACGGGGGGGCGAATCCTTTATCCTGTACATTCGGGACAACCGCGACACGGTGGATGAGCTGAACAGCCAGCTGTTTATGCTGATTCTGGAGGCGCTGGTCTTTGGCCTTGTGATTTCGGTGCTGTTGTCCTTCCTGCTGTCCAAAACCATGGTCACCCCCATCCGTCGGCTGACTGATGGCGCGGAGCGGGTGGCTGGGGGCGATTTCTCCGACAAAATCGAGGTCACCTCCCGGGACGAGATCGGTGTGCTGACCAACACCTTCAACGACATGGCAGGGCAGCTGGAGGACACCCTGCGTCAGGTGGAAAACGAGCGCAACAAGCTGGACACCCTCTTCCTGCACATGACCGACGGCGTGGTGGCCTTCTCCCGGGAGGGAAATGTGATCCACTGTAATCCCGCCGCCCAGGAGATGCTGCACTGCACCGTGGATGAGAACACCCACTATCACGACCTGTTCGGGGACATTGCGCCCCTGGACAGCGTGCTGACCGCTCCGGATTACCTGGAAGGGGAGCGAGAGTTGGAGGGACGCTATCTGGAGCTGCTGCTGGCCCCCTTTGACCGGGAGAGCCAAAGCGGTGCGCTGGTGGTGGTGCATGATGTGACCGTCCAGCGGCGCAACGAGGAGATGCGAAGAGAATTCGTGGCCAATGTGTCCCACGAGCTTCGTACTCCGCTGACCAACATCCGCAGCTACGCGGAAACGCTGGCGGAAAACGCCGGCTCTATCCCCCCGAAAACGGAAAAGAAATTCCTTGGGGTCATTCTCAACGAGAGTGACCGTATGACCCATATCGTGCAGGATCTGCTCACCCTGTCCCGGTTCGATTCCGGGCATACGGAGCTGAAGCTGACCCGTTTCTCCTTCACCGGGGCGATCACCGACCTGTACAACGCCACCTACCTGGAGGCGCAGAAGCAGGACCCCACCGTGGAGCTGAAGCTGGAGCCCGGCCTGCCCGAGATCGTGGCCGACCGGGAGCGGGTGCTGCAGGTGATGATGAACATCGTGTCCAACGCCATCAAGTATACCCCCGACGGCGGGCGCATCGTCATTACCACCGGCCGGGATGACAAGCGTGTGTGGATGGAAGTGGACGACAACGGCATCGGCATTCCTGCCGCCGACCGCGGCCGCATTTTCGAGCGCTTTTACCGGGTGGATAAGGCGCGCTCCCGGGAGTCGGGCGGCACCGGTCTGGG
>JAGBTC010000021.1 GCA_017631545.1 Oscillospiraceae bacterium | reverse complement strand
CCAGCGCACTGATGGAGCTGCTGATGCTGGACTGTGCCACATACAAATTTTTGGCGGCCTGCAGGATCGAGCCTGCACGATATACTTCCTGAAGATACTGAAGCTGCTGAATGGTCATTCCAGGTACTCCTTCCTGCGGGGTACTACGATTATATCACACTTTAGGCCTCGAGAACATCATATTATGCAGAAATTCGTGGAAAAAAGAACAAACCGAGCAGGAGCGAATGCTCCTGCTCGGTTTTTGAATGGGTTAAATGGGGGCAAGCTCCTCCTCCAGCACAGCGAGGAAACGCTCGATCTCCGGGGGGACGGGTCGGGCAGGGTTGGTCACGGTGAGCAACCGGTATTGGGCACCCTCCAACAGAATGGAGCGGAAGCCATACTGCTGATTGACATACTCCGGAAGCTTGCAGCCCACAGAGATGGCCGCGCCCCGGGAGACCAGGTTGTAGCGCGTGCGCTGCTCGCCGATCAGCATCACCCGGTCGGGGTTGATGTCCATAATATCCTTGAGAAATTCCGTGTACGCCGTACCGCCGTGGGGTGGGTCGACAAGGACATCACCTTCCAGATCGTGGGGGGACAGGTCGGGCTTACCGTACAGGGGATGGCCCTGACCCACGCGCAGAGTGGCGGGGATCGTCTTGCCCACCGTCCAGGTTAGTCCTTTGGAGCGCAACAGCCCCTCGGTGGTTCGCAGATGGGGGGCGTAGATAAGCAATACGCCCAGATCCAGTTCGAAGAAGGTCAGCCGATCCACCACGGAGGACACCGAGTAAGTCAGATGGGACAATGTCACATCCTCCCGCCCCTGATACTCCATGGCAAGCCGGGTAAAGGCGTCGGAGATCGGAGCATAGGCCGGTGAGCCGATGCGTACCTGACGGCAGGGGGGGAGGGCGTTTTCTGTCATCAGCCGATAGCTTTCACAAATGCGGCTGGCGTGCTCCAGAATGACAAGTCCCTGTGTGGTGGGGTGCACGCCCTGGCGGCTGCGGGAGAAGATGGGAAAGCCCAGCTCCGCCTCCAGCGCGCTCAGCGAGCTGCTGACGCTGGATTGAGCGACAAACAGATTGCGCGCGGCCTGGGAAATGGAGCCGGTGCGATAAACCTCAAGCAGGTATTGCAGCTGTTGAATGGTCATGGCAGATCACCTCAATGATGCCGAAGGATACACAAAGGATACCATAATATCCGCCCTTTTTCAAGCCTTTCTGAGCAAAGAAGAGCCGCGCACCCGTTGCTGTAGGCGCGCAGCTGTTTTAATGTTGTGATAGAAAAATTGTGGACACCAAAAGGACAGCGGCCTCTCCCGGGGGGGAGAGGCCGCTGAAGGAGAAAGCGAAGTTACTTGCTGAGGAAGTTCATCAGCATCTGAGCAGTCTGTGCGCGGGAGGCGGTAGCGGTGACTGCCTCGTAGGGCATATCCTTGAGGATGCCCTCGGAAACCGCCCAGTTCAGAGCGTTAGCAGCCCAATCGCTGTGCGCGCCCGTGAAAGCGGTTTCTCCGGTGGGATCGGGGCTGCCGGCGTAGTTCCACAGAATAACGGCAACCTCTTCCAGAGACACATTCTTGTTGGGCTGGAAGGTTCCATCGCCATAACCGCCCAGGATCTGGTTCTGGTTGGCCCAGGTGATGGCGTTGTTGAACCAGTCGCCGCGCTTCACATCGGGGAACTTGTGCGCGCCCTCAATGACGGGTTGACCCTCCTTGTTGTAGAGAACCTGCACCACCATGGCGCGAGACAGGTTGTCATTGGGGGCGAAGGTGTCGTTACCATAGCCGGCCATGATGCCGTTGCTCAGGGCGTAGTCCGCCGCGTCATGATACCACGCGCCGCGGATCACATCAGCATAGTGGAGGCTGGCGCAAGACTCGGTCGCGCTGATCGCCTTTTCGGCGTTGCCGGCTGCGGCATTCTCAGCGGTGACGAGCACCGCGCTCTTAATGCTGGCCGCATTGGTAAAATCAGCAATATCACGCTTGGCCTTGAAGGTCAGCGTAGCGATCTGGCCGGCGGAGGTGATGGCCGAGTCCACGGTCATGATCCGCACAGCGCCGTTCTCCTGAGCGATATCGCCCATGCCGTTGACGGGAGTGAAAGTGCCTTCCACCCAGCTCAGCAGGTCGGGGTCATACTTGACCGTGACATCGGCGGCATCAAAGGCGCTGTTGCTGCGAACCAGCACCTTCACGGTTTCGCCGGCAGTGGCAGAGGAGGGGAGAGCCAGGGTGGCAGAGTCCTTGGCGTCCTGCTTGTCGGTGACGGTGAATTCCACGCTCTTGGTGGAGGTAGGCACCTTGGACTGACCCAGCTCGGTCAGGGGGCCGGAATCCACGGTGGCGGACAGACGGTAGTTGCCGTTGGGCAGGTTGGCCATCGTGGCGTTGAGATTCGTGTTCTCATAGTTGAAGTTCACGCAGATGGGGTCAGCGGTGGGGGTGCGGAAATCTTCGAAGAGGACGTTACCGGTAGACAGATCCTCCAGTTTGATGGTGTAGCCGATGATGCGGTAGTTGGAGGCCACGGTCAGGTGCAGGCCAGACTCCGCAATGGTGCTGCCAGTAGTCATTGGGCTGAAGATTGCTTCCACGCGGGGCAGCTCCACCACGCCGTCCTCGTACTCGTCCAGCGTGAACATGACGTACTTTTCATTGCGCAGACTGTTGAAGGTGTACTTCTCATGGTCTCTGCCGGTGTAGCCCAGCACCACCTTGGCGCCGGGGTTGTCTGCCAAGAAGGGAGGGATGTCTTCGGTGGGGTCGGAAGTCGTCAGAATGACGATGGAACCGTCCGCTTTCTGGATTTTGTAGCGCATGGTGGCGGAAGACTCCGCGCAGTACATATAGCTGGCGTTCGGATCGATGGTGCCGTCGGGATTACGGACGGTGACCACGTCCTTGACAATACGAACATGCAGGGAGTTAGAGGAGTTGGAGCGGTAGCTGTCCATGATGTCGCCGGTGTCGGCCAGAGCATAGGACTCATACACGGCCTGAGGGGTGTTCAGATCCACGATATGGGCGTCGGTAAAGCGAGGGGTGGTTTCACTGAGAACCAGGAAATCCGAACCCAGAAGCTTGGTGCCGGGGGCGCCGGGCAGGAACTCACAGGCCCAGCCGTAATTCTGGGACACGCGGGAGGTGGCGTTGAAGCCGAAGGTCTGGCAGTCCATGCCCAGCGCGTTGTCCGTGGCAAAGCCGCCCACATACTTGCCGTCCTTGATCACAGCCTCAAGCTGCTCGCGGGTGGCGTCCATGGTACGGGCGTACACGGGACCCTGATACTGGATACCGGGGATGTACTGGCGAGTGGCGAAGGTAGTGGCCACGGCGCTGGAGCCCTGGGGAGAGCTCAGGTCAATGATGGTGTCGGTCGTCCAGGGGATGGTGGCGGTACGCACCGCTTCCTCCACCACGATCTGGCGCAGGATGGCCGGGTCAATGGTGACGGTTTCGGGCTTAGGCACGCAGTTCTCGAAATCTTCCATGGTCTTGTAGCCGTTGATGGTGATGTCATGGAAGGTCATCCAGCCGGCGGGACGGGCGGTCTCACCCTCGGGGAGGATACGGATGTTCTGAATGACATCACCCGGCTTCAGACCGTCGATGTTAAACAGATTTTCCGTCTGCAGCTGGTAGACAATGCCTTCGTCGCCGGATCTGACATTGCCGCCGGCCAGAAGCTTAGTGGCACGAATGCCTACATGGCCGGGCAGGAAGGTCTCGCCGTCCGTGGACACAAAGACCATCATCTCGCGGCAGTATGCGACCACGTTGTTGTTCTTCTTGTTCCAATCCACATAGGTGAATTCCAGATTCACTGCCTCGAGACCGGTGGTGTCCACATTGTTCTTTTTGAGAAAGCCCAGCTCAAAGCGGAGAGTCTCGGCGGTCTTCCTATAGCCGTTGATTGTCGCGTAGGGAAGGCCGTAGTGGAGGCCGGTGCCGCTTTGGAAGCTGGCCGTGTTCTGGAAGGAGAAGGACTTCAGGGAGAAGGGACCGTTTTCGTCATACACGGTGCCGCTGGCGGTGTAGTGACTCCAAGTAGGGCTGGTGGTTTCGTTGAGGACGTTGGAGTTGAACAGTTCCGTATGTTCCTCGCGGGCGGAGGAGGAATTAACCGCCACCCACTGCCACAGCTCGATGGGCTCACCTGCGGCGGAGGAGCTGGTGGGCAGGCAGGGCAGCAGCAT
>JAGBTC010000225.1 GCA_017631545.1 Oscillospiraceae bacterium | reverse complement strand
TTTTGCTCTGCTTCCCAAGCGGCAGAACACGCCCATGGCCGGGCAGACTCAGTACCGTTATGACCGGGCGCAAATGCGCGATCTTACCTCCACGCTGACCGACAGCGGCGCGCTGGAGCCTGCCGACTCCTACACGGTCATCAGCCTTGTGTCCGGCGAAATTCTGTCCGCAGACTTTGAAACCGGCGATGTAGTGGCAAAGGACGATGTACTGTATCAGGTGGACTCCTCCGATGCAAGCAGCAATATCGAACGGGCCGAAGATACGCTGGAGCAGCGCCAGCGCAACTATGACAAGGTGCTTCAATCCAAGCGGGATCTGACCGTTACCGCCCCCATTGGCGGCACCATCTCCGGCTTTTCCCTTCAGGAGGGCAGCCGGGTCAATAACGGTACGCTGATCGCCACCCTTGAGGATACCGGCACGCTGCTGCTGACCGAGTATTACAGCCAGAGCTACCGCGCGCAGGTCTACCCCGGTATGCCGGCCACCGTGTCCGTTCCCGAGCAGATGATGACGCTGGCCGGCAGCGTCAAGCAGGTACATGACCTGCACCGTCTCTCTCCCACCGGTGTGCCCTGTTTTGCGGTGACAGTGCAGGTGAAAAACCCCGGCTCCCTCACGCTGGATACCGACGCCATCTGCTGGCTGCACGGCAGCAGCGGTGAGATCTATCCCACCATCGCCGACGAGGACGGCTTTGCGCCCATTGCCCGCAAGACGGTTTGCGCCGAGGTCTCCGGCACCGCGGATGTTATCCATGTGCGTAACGGCGAGATCGTACGGGCCGGTCAGGTACTGGTGGAGCTGAGCAGCGACACCATTGACGACGAGATCACAAACGCCCGAGACAGCCTGCGGGACGCACAGCTGTCTCTGGAGGATCGGTATGATGTGCTGGACAACTATACCATTCAGGCTCCCATTGACGGCACCATTGTGGATAAGTACTACAAGACCGGTGAAAATGCCGAAACCGGCAAGACTCTCTGCACCATCTTCGACCTGTCCTGCCTGACCGTCACCCTGTACATTGATGAACTGGATATTAAGGATGTGGCGGTGGGTCAGCGCGCCCAGGTCACCTGTGACTCCATCGAGGGTGTGACATACGAAGGGATCGTCACCGAGGTCAGCATCAACGGCACAACCTCCGGCGGCGTGACCACCTACCCGGTCAAAGTGGAGATCGATGAGAGCGACGGTCTGCTGCCCGGCATGAATGTGGATGTTTCCATCCTCATCAGCAACAACCCCAATGTGCTGACCATCCCCCTTGACGCGGTGCAGACCGGCAGCCGCGTGCTGGTGAAAACCGCCGACGGCTCCACCGGCGAGGGCGCTGCCGAGGGTTACGATTTCGTCCGGGTGGAGATCGGTATTTCCGACAGCCAGTATGTCCAGATCCTCTCCGGTCTTTCCGAGGGCGATGAAATCGCCTGGAAGCCTGCCACCGGCAACCGCTACAATATGTTCGGCATGATGGGCATGGGCGGAATGGGCATGGGCGGAATGGGTATGGGCGGCATGGGCCGTCCCTCCGGCGCTATGACCGGCAGCCGCAGATAAGGAGGAATTGCATTGCAACTGCACAAAGCACCTCCATTGATCGAGTTTCGCAGCGTGTGTAAAACCTATCACATGGGCGACACGGTGGTACGGGCCGCCGACAACATCACGCTGTCCATTGACGAAGGCGAGTTCGTTGCCATCGTCGGAAAATCCGGCTCAGGCAAATCCACCTGCATGAACATCATCGGCTGTCTGGATGTCCCCACCAGCGGCCAG
>JAGBTC010000224.1 GCA_017631545.1 Oscillospiraceae bacterium | reverse complement strand
GCGCCGATGTAGGTAAAGGTATTGCTGCCGCTGTTGTTGCTCAGGCGGTAGAACACAGGAGCCACCATGGTGATGTACAGCACGGCGCAGAAGACCCAAATGGAGATCTTGGCGACCATGGGGATGGTCTTACTGTCCTTGATGTCGTCGCCCAAATGTTTGTGGTAGGATTTGAGTTTCAGCTCGCGGTAGAGCAGGTAGCCGCCCAAACGCAGACCGTAGACGAGAAAGATCACGCAGCACAGGGCGGTGCCCACGCTGAGCTGCTGAGGGAACAGGAACAGCAGCAGCAGACCCTCACCGGCGATGGCCAGGCCGTAGCCCACGGAGAAGAACCAAATGTAGTTGTAAAAGCCGATGGCGCTGACGGCAAAGACGACCGCGACCACCAGCCAAAAGGAAGCGGGGAAAACCATGGTAAATAACCTCCCAAGAAATGATGACCCTATTATATCATTGGCACGCCGTTTCTGCCACAGAAAATTTGCTGTTTTTGTGCCGCTCAGGCTTCGAATCCCACCCGAATAAAAAACAACCCCCCACCAAAAGGTGAGGGGTTATTTTTTATGGCGCAGCGGGTGGGATTCGAACCCACGTGCGGTTGCCCGCAAACTGATTTCGAGAGAGGGGGAGAGGCCTGTTTTGTCATGCGAAGTCATTTAAAGTTATTTGAAACGCGTTGTTTCAATGAAACTTGATACTTCTTGTTATAGGGTAAAGAAATATTCACACAGCATTCCACTGAGTGTGGGCACCATTTGGGCACCACGAGGGTGCAGAACGACACTTTGTAAACTTTATATATTCTTTTGCCATCGACTCAATAATCCATTTCAACATAGTACCAGTTCTCTTTCAGCTTTTCGATTTTTGTGATTGGGTGGCCGGACTGGGTTGCACGTATTAGCGCTTCGCCACCGGTGGAATAAATCAATTCAACAGAGCCGGATAACATGCCTCTGAATATCCAAAAACCAACAACTTGTCCATTCGCATCATTTTGATGTACGAACACCTCGCCGTCGGACGATAATTTTCCATAACCTACAGGCAAATCGACATTCCCGAGGTTGTCCTTTGGTGGTAGCTGATTGTTTTGAATCATCTCGACGATTTTCAGCCTGTCAGGTTCGAATCGGGTTAGTTCATAGTTTACTTTTGCACGCCTAAATGGAAAATACATAATAAGAATGACCAGTAACGCTAAAACTGCAATACTGAAAAAGTTGGTGTATTCTTTTCGCGTTGCGATTCTCCTGATGCTCATCACCAGCAAAACAACGAAACAGGTCGGCAGAATAATATAAATCGGAAAAGCGAACACAAACAGGCGACTGAACAAATGGTCGCCGTACCATTCTGTGGCAAAAGATACCAACAGCAGAAGGATCGACATGATAAGTAAGTTGTTCTTTTTCATATGCTCCTCCGCAGTTTGCTTTATTAAATCAAACACAGGTTGTAATTCATTATACATTTGCAAATAGTGTTTTGCAACCGAGGGCAAGAAGAAACCGCATTTGCCGTGGCAGTCAAAAGCGGTTTCTGTGTTTTCGCAGCATAGCTGCTGCGGACTTCGCGGCTGAAAACATGCCACCGGCATGTTTTCTTCACGCCGCTCACCCTCTCAGGCTTCGAATCTCACCCGGATAAAAGAACTGCCCCACCTTGCGGTGGAGCAGTTCTTTTTTTGGCGCAGCGGGTGGGATTCGAACCCACGTGCGGTTGCCCGCAAACTGATTTCGAGTCAGCCCCGTTATGACCACTTCGATACCGCTGCATGAAAAAAGTGGACGATGGTATTATGGCACACTTTTGCGCCCGTGGCAAGGGGGAAATGCTCTTTTTCTCTGCATGATTTCTTCGCCGGGGAGCGGCAACAAGAAAAGGGTGGCGCGAGGGAGAAATATATGGTATACTGCCTGCGACGAGTTTCCACACCTCGTCCAAGCGCGAAGCGACCGAGCCGTTGTGAGCAGGTCACAATGCTGTCCTCGCGTTCGTTCGGCATTTGCCGTTCTCTAAACAAAAAATGGAGGGATCCCCATGAAACGAATGACATTGCGTGAACTGACCTTTGCCGCCGTACTGGCCGCGGTGTATGCCGCGCTGACCGTGTTTTTGCCCATTCCTCAGTACGGCTACATTCAGGTGCGCGTGGCCGAAGCGCTGACCGTGCTGCCCTTCTTCTTCCCGGCGGCGACACCGGGCCTGTTTGTGGGCTGCGTGATCGCCAACCTGTTTTCCCCCTTTGTGCTGGATGTAGTATTCGGCTCGGCGGCCACCCTGCGGGCCTGCCTGTGGACGGGGCGGCTGCGTAGCCGCTGGCTGGCTCCGCTGCCGCCGGTTGTGTGCAACGCAGCTATCGTTGGGGCAG
>JAGBTC010000223.1 GCA_017631545.1 Oscillospiraceae bacterium | reverse complement strand
GTCATGGAATATCAAGGACAGGAAGATGTAACACTGTCCCACCTGACGTACTCGGTGTCCTCGGTGGTGGATCGGCTGACCTTCTTTGAGCTTGATCTGGGCGTGCTGCTTATCTACGCGCCTCATCTGCGCACCACGGAAGGGCTGCTGCGCTCCAAGGGGCTGAGCTGGACGGTGGGCAAGACCATCCCCGCCACCCTGCGCGTGGGGCAGGGACACCGCCTGTACGGCAAGCGCGACCTGTCCCCCCACGATCTGGAAGGCGACGTCCTTGTCGACCCGCCCCACGGCGGCACGGCGTACACGGAATTTCTCAAGGACATTATGGACATTAATCCCGACCGGGTGATGCTGATCGGTGAGCAGCGCACGCGCTACAACCTTGTCTCCCGGGGTGCGGCCATCTCCGTAGGCTGTAAGCTTCCGGAGTACGTCAACCAGCAGTACGGCTTCCGCTCCATCCTGTTGGAGGGTGCCCAGTACCGCTTGCTCACCGTGACCAACCCTGTCCGCCCCATCCCCCCGGAGATCGAGCGTTTCCTCGCTCTGCTGGAGGAGGAGCTTGCCCCCATTTAACCCATTCAAAAACCGAGCAGGAGCATTCGCTCCTGCTCGGCTTGTTCTTTTTTCCACGAATTTCTGCATAATATGATGTTCTCGAGGCCTAAAGTGTGATATAATCGTAGTACCCCGCAGGAAGGAGTACCTGAAATGACCATTCAGCAGCTTCAGTATCTTCAGGAAGTATATCGTGCAGGCTCGATCCTGCAGGCCGCCAAAAATTTGTATGTGGCACAGTCCAGCATCAGCAGCTCCATCAGTGCGCTGGAAAAGGAGCTTGGCTACCCGGTCTTTCTGCGTGACCGTCAAGGTGTTCATCCTACCACGCAGGGTTTGGCCGTACTGGAGGAGGCCGCGCGCATCTGCGACAGCTACCGCCGCATCACCCAGAAAGAGCTGACTCTCCACCGCCACATCCACATCCGTACCACCTCCTACGCCCCCTTCTCCACCGCCTTCGTGCGTCTGGTTGGTGAGAATGCTGACCGCAAAGACCTGACTTTTTCACTGCTTAACGGCTATACCACCGCCTCCGTAGTGGATCAGCTTTCTATGTTTGAACTGGATCTCAGTATGTCGGTCAGCATGATTCCGGTCAGCCGCTCAAAACGGGCACTGTACAACTCCCGAGGCCTGCGGCTTGAGCTTGGACACCAGGTCCCCGCTGTGGTTCGTCTCGGCCCCGGCCACCCGCTGTACGACAAGGCGCAGATATCGCTGTCCGATTTGAAAGAGCATCTGCTGGTGGACACCGCTCAGGGCAGCTGGTCTCTTGACGGACACCTGAGCCATCTGCTGGCCCTGGACGCCAGCCGCACTTTGTTCGTCTCCGAGCAGCGCACGCGCTATGAGCTGGTTTCCCGTGGCCTGGCCTATTCCCTCGGCTTTTTGCTGCCCGAGGAGGTAAACCGGCAGTACGGCTTCCGTTCCATTCCTCTGGCCGGAATGGAATTTCGCACCTGCGCCCTGAGCAACCCCGCTCGATTTTTGGAGCCGGAAATCGAGCGCTTCCGCGAGTTGGCGGATGAAGAGATCGCATCCCTCGTTACTCCATCGGAACGGCCGATTGTAGTATAACAATAATTATATATATGTCCTGATTGCTTTTTCATGGGGAAGGGACTATAATCATGTCACAAAATATTTTTAGGAGGGATCCCTTTATGAGTACCGAACTGAACGCTACCTCTTTGGACACCCTGTGCGCTGCCCTGTGCTACGCTATGGGCATCGAGGCTCCTGCTCAGGCCGCCCCGGCCAACCAGGACCTTTGCGACTATGTTGACAAGGTCCTTAACGGCAAGAAGGTCGACCGCATTCTGATGTATAACCCCGACGCCATCGCCCAGTGGATCGAGGAGAAGTACCCCAACCAGCTGCTTGAGGTGAACAACCGCGCTGAGCTGAATATCCCCATGCGCGCGGTCATGCCCTCCGTGACTCCCGTTTGCTTCGGCACCATGTACACCGGTGCCCAGCCCGAGGTACACGGCATCCAGAAGTACACCAAGCCCGTCATCACCATCGACACTATTTTCGACGCTATGATCCGTGCCGGCAAGAAGTGCGCCATTCTGGGCGACACCAAGTGCAGCCTGTGCAATATCTACCTGGATCGTGAGATGGACTACTTCCCCTGCGAAAACATCGCCGAGATCAACGCCAAGGCCATTGAGCTGATCGAGCGCGACGAACACGACTTCATCGTTGTCTACAACGGCAACTACGACGCGAAGATGCACAAGGTCGGCCCCGAGGGCATCTGGGCTCTGGGTGAACTGCGCGCCAACTCCCACGCCTTCGCCCTGTTGTACGAGATGGTGAAGAAGCACTGGACCGGCCACGACACTCTGGTGGGCTTTGGCATGGACCACGGCTGCCACGAGATCGACGGCGGCTGCGGCTCCCACGGTCTGGATATGCCGGAGGATCTGAACATTGTCCACCACTATGTGATCCGTCCCGCCACTAAGTAAATCCCGTACATATAAAAACGGCACACCTCATTTGAGGTGTGCCGTTTTTTGTGCCTGTTATCAGAAGTTGTTGATGATGTCCACCAGCTCCGCACCGATGCGCTTCTGCGCTTCCTTGGTGCCGGCACCCACATGGGGCATACCGGACACGGCAGGATGGTCGGCCAGCGTCCAGTTGGGGTTCTTCTCGTCCGCCCAAACATCCAGGCCGGCAGCGCGAACCTTGCCGGAATTGAGTGCATCCAGCAGCGCCTGCTCGTCCACATTGGAGCCACGGGAGACATTGATGATGACCACGCCGTCCTTCATCTTGGCCAGGCTCTCCGCGTCCACCAGGGGCTTGTCACCGCCGGGGGCGCACAGCACGATCACATCGGACTGAGCCAGCACCTCGTCACGGGTGACAAAGTGCATATGCTCACCCTCGCAGCCCTCGGGCTTAGTGCGGTTGACATAGGACAGCACATCCATGCCCAGGGCCTGACCCTTCTCGCCGACCATGCGGCCGATGCGGCCGTAGCCGATGACGCCCATGGTCTTGCCCATCAGCTCAAAGCCCTTGGAGTAGGCCTTCTTCTCCCACTTCTGCTCACGCATGGTATGACCAGCCACGCTGATGCTGCGGGCGCAGGAGAACAGCAGGGCAATGGCCAGCTCGGCCACCGCATTGGAGGAAGCGCGGGGGGTGTTCTTCACCGTGATGCCAGCCTGCTCGGCATAGGCGACGGCGATGTTGTCCACACCCACGCCGGCGCGAACGATCAGCTTCAGCTTTCCGCCCTTGGCCGCGTCGATCTGGGGCTCCTTGATCTTGGTGGCCGAACGGATGATGACCGCGTCAAACTCACGCAGGGCGGCACCCAGCTCCTCCGGCTCGTAAAACTGCTCTACTACTTCATGACCGTCCCGGCGCAGCTGCTCCATGGCAGCGGCATCCATGCCGTCGGTCACCAGTACACGCAAACTCATTGTATATTCTCCTCTCAGGCGTTTTCGGCCTCGTACTTACGCAGGAAGTCCACCAGCGCCTGCACGCCCTCCTTGGGCATGGCGTTGTAGATGGACGCGCGCAGACCGCCAACGGTCTTGTGGCCCTTCAGGTTGTCAAAGCCGGCAGCCTTGGTGGCAGCGACCACCGCCGCGTCCTGCTCCTTGGTGGGGGTGACGAAGGGCACATTCATCAGAGAACGATCCTTCTTCTCCACCGGGGCGGTGAACAGCTTGCTCTCGTCCAGATAGTCATAGAGAATGGCAGCCTTCTCCTCGTTGCGCTTGGCCACGCCCTCCAGACCGCCATTGTCCATCAGGTAGCGGAACACCTTGCCGCAGCAGTAGATGGACCAGCAGTTGGGGGTGTTATACATGGAATCGTTGTCCGCATGGATCTTGTAGCTGAGGTAGGTGGGCGTCTTGGGGTCCAGGTCGTCCCGCAGCAGATCCTCACGGACGATGACCACCGCCATACCGGCAGGGCCGACATTCTTCTGCACGCCAGCCCAGATCAGGCCGTACTTGCTCACATCACAGGGACGGGAGAGGAACATGGAGGACTGGTCGGACACCAGGATCTTGCCCTTGGTGTTGGGCAGCTCGAAGAAGGTGGTGCCGTTGATGGTCTCGTTCTCGCAGATGTAGACATAGTCCGCATCATCGGGAATGTCCAGATCGGAGCAATCGGGAATGTAGGAGAAGTTCTTGTCCGCGGAGGAAGCCACGACCTTCACCTGACCGTACTTCTTGGCCTCGGAAATGGCCTTCTTGGACCAGGAACCGGTCTCCACGTAGCAGGCCACGCCGTTCTTCATCAGGTTGGCAGCCACCATGGCAAACTGCAGCGTACCGCCGCCCTGCACGAACAGCACCTTATAGTTGTCGGGAATGCCCATCAGCTCGCGCAGATCAGCCTCCGCCTGGTCGCGGATCTCCTCGAACGCCTTGTCACGATGGCTCATCTCCATAACGCACATGCCGCTGCCACGGTAGTTGAGCATCTCGGCGGCAATCTCCTCCAGCACCGGCTCGGGCATCATGGCCGGGCCTGCAGAAAAGTTAAAACTACGATCGTATTTCATGCTTTTTTCCTCCATTTGTTGATTTTTCAACGGCATTTCATCAAAAAGCGATGCAATATACCGTACCTATACATTATCCTAAACCTTTCCTTCGTGTTTATCAACATTTCTGAGGATATACATTTTCGGTGACCAGATATGTTTTTTCGTTGGACTTGGCGAAAAAGAAGTTGACAGGATGTGCGGCCGGGTGCTATAATCCCCTTGTCAATTTTATAGTCAAACCGTTGATGCGGAGATAACGGCAGAGCAAGCCCCCACAGAGAGCCCGTGGCGCTGGAAATCGGGCGGGAAACTGTCTGCCAAATGGACCGCGGAGGGCGCAGTCAAAGGCCGTTGGCCGAGTATTCTGCGACGCGAGGGCATGCGTCAGTTGCCGGAAGTATTCTGGTACTTCGCAAAGTGCATGGCTTCGGCTGTGAATCAAGGTGGCACCGCGGATCGTTGGTATTCGCCCTTGACAGATAAATCGGTTCTGTCGGGGGCGTTTTTGTTTCCCCGGGAACGCAAACGGAGGCTGTTTTCCATGCTGCTGAGCAAGCGATGGCGTCCCTGACCCACCTGTAACAACGACAACTTCACATTCATTATGGAGGAATGGATCATGATTTTTAATAATATTGATTTTGAAACCTATTTCAAGCACTATCCCGACGCCAAGGGCTTTTTCGGCAAATACGGCGGCTCCTTCGTCTCCCCTGAGCTGCAAAAGGCTATGAACGAAATCACCGAGGCCTACTTTACCATCTGCCAGTCCCGCAAGTTCATCGCGGAGCTGCGCCGCATCCGCAAGGAGTTCCAGGGCCGCCCCACCCCCATCTCCCATCTGGAGCGCCTGTCCAACGAGCTGGGCGGCGTGCAGCTGTATGTCAAGCGCGAGGATCTCAACCACACCGGTGCCCACAAGCTCAACCACTGCATGGGCGAGGTGATGCTGGC
>JAGBTC010000222.1 GCA_017631545.1 Oscillospiraceae bacterium | reverse complement strand
GAGATCACCAAGGACGCCCGTCTGGCCATCCTGGACGAGATCATGCTGCCCTGCATCAGCGCCCCCCGCGCTGAGGTCAGCAAGTATGCTCCCAAGATGATCACCATCAAGATCGATCCCGACCGCATCCGCGAGGTCATTGGCAAGGGCGGCAGCGTGATCCAGAAGATCACCGCCGAGTCCGGCGCCACCGTGGACATCGAGGACGACGGCACCATCCACATCGCCTCCCCCAACGCCGAGTGCTGCGACGCCGCCAAGAAGATGATCGACGACATCGTCTTTGTTCCCACCGTGGGCGAGCTGTACTACGGCAAGGTGGTGCGCCTGATGCAGTTCGGCGCCTTCGTGGAGCTGGCCCCCGGCAAGGACGGTCTGGTCCACATCTCCAAGCTGGCCGAGCACCGCGTGGAGAAGGTGGAGGATGTGGTCAATGTGGGCGACATGATCTGGGTCAAGTTCGTGGAGATCGACGACAAGGGTCGCTGGAACCTGAGCCACAAGGACGCCATCCGCGAGATCAAGGCCAAGAAAGAGGCCGGCGAGGCTGTCAAGTAAGCCATTCCCCCAAGAAAAGCAGTGGGCGGACATCCATAGATGTCCGCCCACTTTTTTGTCTTTCTCCTCTACGAAAAAACACCGCCTGTCCAACGGGACAGGCGGTGTTTTTTTGTTTGGTTTAGTTGGAAGCGGTATCGGGGTCGGCGTCGTCGCCCCAGAGCATATTCTTGCGCAGCTCGGCGCCCACTTCCTCCATCTGGTGCTTGGCCAGCTGCAGGCGCTTGGAGTTGAAGAAGGTGCGGCCGTTCTTGTTCTCGGCGATCCACTTGCCGGCGAAGGTGCCGTCCTGAATGTCGGAGAGAACCGCGCGCATACGGGCCTTGGTCTCCTCGTGGGGGATGACACGGGGGCCGGAGACATACTCGCCGTACTCGGCGGTGTCGGACACGGAGTAGTTCATCATGGCCACGCCGCCCTTGTTCACCAGGTCGATGATCAGCTTCATCTCGTGGATGCACTCGAAGTAGGCGTTCTCGGGGGAGTAACCGGCCTCCACCAGCACCTCGAAGCCGCAGCGCATCAGGTCGACCACGCCGCCGCACAGCACGGCCTGCTCACCGAACAGGTCGGTCTCGGTCTCGTCGTGGAAGGTGGTCTCCAGCACGCCGGCGCGGGCGCCGCCGATGCCGGCGATGTAGGCCAGAGCGGTCTTATAGGCGTTGCCGGTGGCGTTCTGCTCCACGGCCACCAGGCAGGGCACGCCCTTGCCGGCGACATACTGGGAGCGGACGGTGTGACCGGGGCCCTTGGGGGCAGCCATAAACACGTCCACGCCGGCGGGGGGGACGATCTGCTGATAGCGGATATTGAAGCCGTGGGCGAAGGCCAGGGTGTCGCCCTCTTCCAGGTTAGGCTTGATGTCGCGGTTATAGACCTCGGCCTGAACCTCGTCGTTGATCAGGATCATAACGATGTTGCCCCACTTGGCGGCCTCGGCCACGGTCATCACCTTCAGGCCGGCCTTCTCGGCGGCGGCCCAGTTCTTGGAGCCGGCGCGCAGGCCGACGCACACATCGCAGCCGGAGTCCTTCAGGTTCATGGCGTGGGCATGGCCCTGAGAGCCGTAGCCGATGATGGCGATCTTCTTACCGTTGAGGTAGTTGATGTCGCAATCCTTCTCATAATACATTTTTCCCATAGTTATATTCCTCCTTCAATTTGTTGTCATCATATATAGTGCTTCGCCCTCTTTCAATGGCGATAGTACCCGTTTTTGCGATTTCCAGAATACCGAAATCCTCCAGCATACCGATGAGCGCGGTGGTTTTGCTCTTTTCGCCGAAGATGGCGATGGTCAGCGTCTCCCGGCTGACATCGATGATGTTGGCGCGGAAGATGTTGGAGATCTGAATGACCTCGTCCCGCTTGTTGCGATCGTCCGCCTTGACCTTGATAAGTGCGAACTCCCGGTGAATGGACACTGCTTCGTCCAAAATCTTCACCGCCTGTACCGGCAGCAGCTTGCGGCACTGGGCCGCGATCTGGAAGATCATCAGCTCGTCGGCCAGCAGCACGATGGTGATGCGCGTGATGCCGGGCTTGTCCGTTTCACCGGAGACGATGGATTCGATGTTGTAGCCCTTGCGGGAGAACAGCCGGGCCACCTGACTGAGCACACCGGGGATATCCTCCACCAGCAGGGCCAGGGTGTACAGCTTCTTTTCCATGTTGAATTCCGTTTTCAAACCCTCTCCCCCTTACTCCAGCAGGAAGCTGGTGATATCCGCGCCGCCGGGGACCATAGGACGGACCATATCGTCCGTGTCAATGACCGCGTCGATGACGCAGCCCTTGCCGCTGGCAAGAGCGGCCTGCATCGCCTGCTCCATCTCGGCCCGGTTGGTGACCCGGTAGCCGTTGAGTCCGTAGGCCTCAGCCAGTTTTACAAAGTCGGGGCCGCGGTCCAGCGTGGTCTCGGAGAAGCGCTGCTTGTAAATCAAGTTCTGCCACTGGCGCACCATACCCAGGCAGCCGTTGTTGAAGATGACGGTGATGACGGGCAGGTCGTAATGCTCCACGGTGCAAAGCTCGTGGCAGTTCATGCGGAAGCAGCCGTCGCCGGTGGTGTGAACGACCACCTTGTCCGGGTTGCCTGCCTTGGCGCCCAGCGCCGCACCCAGACCGAAGCCCATGGTGCCAAAGCCGCCGCTGGTGAGCAGCTGGCCGGGGTAGCTGAAGTGGAAGTGCTGAATGGACCACATCTGATGCTGACCCACATCGGTGGCCACAATGGTATCTTCGGGTACCAGCCGGCGAATGGTCTCCAGCACCTGCTTGGGGGTCAGCCGCTGGCTGTCCTCCACCACGGTCTCCTGCTTCAGGGACAGGATCTGCTCCTTCCATTCCGGATGGCTCTGCTGCTCCAGCTGGGCGTTGAGCTGATCCAGCACATGGCGGGCGTTGCCCACAATGTGGTGGTCGGTGAGTACATTCTTGTCGATCTCCGAGCGGTCGATGTCAATATGTACGATCTTTGCCTGAGCGGCAAAGGTGCTGGGGTTGAGCGCCACGCGGTCGGAGAAGCGGCAGCCCACGGCGATGAGCAGATCGCACTGGCTGGCCGCCACATTGGAGGCCCGGGAGCCGTGCATACCGATCATGCCGGTGGCCAGCTCGTGTCGGCCGGGGAAGCCGCCGCCGCCCATCAGGGTGATGGCCACGGGGGCGTCCAGCAGCTCGGCAAACCGGCGGAAGGCGGCGTCTGCCCGGCCGCGTACCACGCCGCCGCCGCAGATGACCAGCGGCTTTTCCGCTTGGGCGATCATGTCGGCAAGGATGCGGATGTCCTCCCGGTCAGGCTCGGGCGCCTTCAGCTCGTGGCTGGTGGCCAGGGAGCGCAGGCTGGAGCAGCTGCGGTTTTCCCGCCAGTGGACAAATTGGTAATCCACCATCACATCGGGCGCGGTGACATTCTTCAAAAAGTCGATGAGCACCGGGCCGGGGCGGCCGGTGGCGGCCACGGCGAAGGCCTGACGCATCACATCGGGAATGGTGGCCGGGTCACGCACCAGATAGGTGGCCTTGGTGATGGGCATGGCGATGCCGGTGATGTCCACCTCCTGAAAGGAGTCCTTGCCCAGCAGCGACTCGGCCACATTGCAGGTGATGAACACCACGGGGGAGGAATCCATGTAGGCGGTGGCGATGCCGGTGGTCAGGTTGGTGGCACCGGGGCCGCTGGTGGCAAAGCACACACCCACCTTTCCGGTGGAACGGGCGTAGCCGTCGGCGGCGTGGGCCGCACCCTGCTCGTGGGCGGTGAGGATATGGCGGATGCGGTCTTTGTAATTGTAAAGCTCATCATAGAGGTTGAGGATGGTGCCGCCCGGATAACCAAAGACGGTGTCTACCTCCTGCTCCAGCAGGCACTCCAGGATGGCCTGTGTACTTCTTACTTTCATGCTTGACTCCAAATTGTTCAAAGATAGGAGATAAGAGATAGGAGATATGAGATATTGCCCTATCTTTTATCTCATATCTAAATATCTCATATCTCAAATTTTGCCGCTGCCCTTCTGCACCGCGATGACGCCGGTGCGCGCTACCTCCAGAATGGAGAAGGGGCGCATCATGGTCTGGAAGGTGTCCAGCCGCTCGGGGGTGTCGGACAGCTCCAGGGTCATGGAGGTGGGCGAGATGTCGTCCACCTTGGCGCCGTAGATGGAGCAGATGGTCATAATGTCCTGCCGGGTCTTGTTGGTGGCGTT
>JAGBTC010000221.1 GCA_017631545.1 Oscillospiraceae bacterium | reverse complement strand
CGGACTTGGTATAATAAGGCAGAATCTTTGTAAAGGAAAGAGGTTTTCAACCAATGAACAATCGCGAACGACTGTCCTCCCGGCTGGGCTTTATTCTGCTCAGCGCAGGCTGCGCCATCGGCTGCGGCAATGTGTGGAAGTTCCCGTGGATGACGGGTCAGTACGGCGGCGGCGGCTTTGTGCTGGTGTATGTGCTGTGCCTGCTGCTGCTGGGTCTGCCCGTGATGGTGATGGAGTTTGCTCTGGGCCGTGCGTCTCAGGCAAGCCCTGTGCGTATGTACCACAAGCTGGAAAAGCCCGGCCAGAAGTGGCATATCCACGGCTACCTCGCCCTGTTCGGAAATGTGTGTCTGATGAGCTTCTACACCTGCGTTTCCGGCTGGCTGGTGTACTACTTCTACCGCTTCCTCACCGGCAGCACCGCCGATCTGGGCTTTGTGCCCATGATCACCAACCCCGGCCTGAATATGTTCTTCATGGGCATCGTGGTCGTGGTGGGCTTTTTGGTACTCAGCTTCAACCTGCAGGGCGGCCTTGAGCGGGTGACCAAATACATGATGATCGCCCTGCTGCTGCTGATGATCGTGCTGGCCATCAACAGCGCCACCATGTCCGGCGCGGCAGAGGGTCTGAAGTTCTATCTGCTGCCCGACTTCTCCAAAATCACCCCCAAGGTCATCGTGGGCGCCATGAACCAGGCCTTCTTCACCCTGAGTCTGGGCATCGGCTCCATGGCCATCTTCGGCAGCTACATCAACAAGGACCGCACCCTGATGGGCGAGTCTATCAATGTCATCGTGCTGGACTCCTTCGTGGCCATCACCGCGGGTCTGATCATCTTCCCCGCCTGCTTCACCTATAATGTCGAGGTCGGCTCCGGCCCTGCCCTGCTGTTTGACACCATGGCCACCGTGTTCAACAACATGAACGGCGGCCGCTTCTGGGGCACGCTGTTCTTCCTGTTCATGGTCTTTGCCGCCATGTCCACGGTGTTTGCCGTGTTTGAAAACATTCTGGCCTGCGTGCGCGAGCTGACCGGCTGGAGCCGCCCCAAGGGCTGCGTCGTGTGCGGCATCGTCATCTTCCTCACCTCCACCACCACCGCGCTGGGCTACAGCCTCATCTCCTTCCAGCCCTTTGCTCCCGGCAGTGCGTGGCTGGATCTGTGGGACTTCCTCGTGTCCAACAACCTGCTGCCTCTGGGCTCGCTGGTCTTTGCCGTCTTCTGCTGCAGCAAGCGCTGGGGCTGGGGCTGGGATAACCTGCTCAAGGAGGCCAATGCCGGCAAGGGTCTGAAGGTGCAGCAGTGGATGAAGCCCATCTTCTGCGTCCTCGTCCCCATCGCCATCATCATCATCTATATCATGGGGCTGATCAGCTTCTCCTGGCGCTGATCCCCGTTCCCACACACCTGCGGACGGACAGCTTTTGCTGTCCGTCCGTTTTGCTTTTTTCTGTCGTTCGTTTATGCCGTCCACCGACGCAATTTTCTGTGTTTCCATCGATTTTCCATATATAAATATGGCAAATTAAAACAGCTTCCTTGATTGACTTTTTCTTCCGGATGGGGTATTATGTTGAAAGAGGAATCGGAGCAATTCCGCAAATTCGTCAAATTCACTTTTTTGAACGGAGGTACCCCTATGAACAAACGCATCATCAGTCTGCTGCTGGCGCTGGTCACGGTCCTGTCCCTGACCGCCTGCGGCAAGCCCTCTTCCGGCGGCGGCAATGCCGACGGTGAGCAGATCACCCTGCGTATGGGTGTCAGCGGCAAGTCCAACGTGTCCGAGTGGGACAACAACGCCCTGGTCCTGTGGCTGGAAGAGCAGTCCGGCTACAATCTGGAAATCGAAGTCTTTTCCGCCGACAAGGGCGAGCGCGCCACTCAGATCGCCACCATGGTGGCCGGCGGCGAGCCCCTGCCCGATGTCATGTGCTACTTCGCCCTGAACCAGGACCTGCAGAACACCTACGGCAAGGACGGCTACCTGCTGGACCTGCTGCCCTACTTTAAGGACGAGGCGTTCATCGACTCTCTGGCTCAGAAGTATGACGGCTTCAACTACGTCAAGCACGTGGAGAAGAACTGCGAAGAGGATGTTAAGGCTCGTTACCTGACCGAGGGCTGCAGCCCCGAGGGTCAGCTGTGGGCCTTCCCCTCTCTGGGCGTTTCCCAGGGCGACCAGCCCCGCAACATGCTGTTCATCAACCAGAGCTGGCTGGATAAGCTGGGTCTGGAGATGCCCACCAACATTGAGGAGCTGACCCATGTTCTGACCGAGTTCGTCACCAAGGACCCCAACGGCAACGGCAAGGCCGATGAGATGGGTATGGTTGGCTCCGTCAACATCGCTCGCGGCGACATTCCCAGCTGGCTGATCAACAACTACATCTACCTCAACGACAACTACATGGCCAACTGCACCGACGACGGTCAGATCTACCTGCCCTACGACCGTGACGAGTACCGTCAGGGCGTGAAGGCCGTGCACGAGATGTACGAGAAGGGCCTCATCGCCGAGCTGACCTGGACCATCAAGGAAGCCAGCGAGCTGCCTGCCCTGTTCTCCCCCGCGGACGAGGTTTCCAAGATTGGCGTTTGGGCCGGCCACCCCACCCTGCGCGTGACCGCCGGCAACCCCACCCTGTATGAGTACACCGGCCTGCTCCCCTTCGAGGGTGCTTACGCCGCCTTCGAGCCCCTGTCCATCAGCACCAACTCCTACGTCTCCGGCGAGACCGAGTATCCTGAGGAGGCCTTTGAGATCCTGTACCTGCTGTCTACTCCCGAGGGTCAGCGTCGTCAGCGCTACGGCGAGTACGGCGTGGACTGGGAGTGGGCTCCCTGCGTCCCCGAGTGTGAGGTCTGCGCCGGCAAGGGCATCAACGGCGACGGCATGGCCATGAAGATCATCAACTCCGATGCTTATACCGGCCAGACCACCTCTACCTTCGCCAACTACCTGGTGGGCAGCCTCCACCTGCGTAACGTGACCGTCCCCGGCCACGAGGAGCGCGACGTGCCCTTCGGCCACTTCGCCAAGGATCCTGCGTCTTTGGACGACGAGATCACCTGGTCTGAGTACCGCAGCAAGATGGCCTCTGACCACGCTAAGGGCTATATGGCTCACGCCGATGCCAACAACCCCAAGAACATCGTCAACAAGCTCAACTACACCACCGAAGAGACCGAGCTGATGGGCAACGCCAAGACCGATATCTCGACCTACGCCAAGGAGATGCGCGCCAAGTTCATCACCGGCGAGATCGACATCAACGACGACGCTGTCTGGGACAACTATGTTAAGACCATTCACAGCCTGAACTGGGACAACTACATCACTTGCGTCCAGGCTGCCTGGGATCGCAAGAACGCCGGCTGATCCCTCTTCCCACAACAAAACAAAAAACGCAGAGAGCATTTGCTCTCTGCGTTTTTTATTTCCTGTGGGAATTCGGTTGAAAAAAATTGATAAAAATGATACTATCATAATCGGAGCCATCCCCTATCATCATTCCACACAGGAGGCCGCAATGTTTATTACCGACGACATTAAGTATGTGGGCGTCAACGACCACGATATCGACCTGTTCGAGGGGCAGTACGATGTGCCCAACGGCATGGCCTACAATTCCTATCTCATCTGCGACGAGCACACCGCCGTCATGGACTCGGTGGACGCCCGCTTTGCCGGGCAGTGGCTGGATAATATCCGCACCGCACTGGCGGGCAAAAGCCCGGACTATCTGGTGGTGCAGCACATGGAGCCCGACCACTCCGGCTCCATCCACATCTTTATGGAGGCGTTCCCCTGCGCCAAGGTGGTCTCCTCTGCCAAGGCCTTTGCCATGATGGCCCAGTTCTTCGGCACCGACTTTGTCCAGCGCCGCGTGGTGGTGGGCGAGGGGGACACCCTGTCCCTGGGCAGCCACACCCTCACCTTCGTCACCGCCCCCATGGTCCACTGGCCGGAGGTCATCGTCACCTATGACAGCAAGGACAAGGTTCTCTTCTCTGCCGACGGCTTTGGCAAGTTCGGCGCGCTGGACGCGCAGGAGGATTGGGCGTGTGAGGCACGGCGCTACTACATCGGCATCGTGGGCAAGTACGGCAGCGCCGTCCAGACCCTGCTGAACAAGGCCGCCGGGCTGGACATTCAGACCATCTGCCCCTTGCACGGCCCCGTGCTGAAGGAAAATCTGGGCTACTATTTTAACCTGTACAACATCTGGTCGTCCTATGCTGTAGAGGAGGAGGGCGTGGTCATCGCCTACACCAGCATCTACGGCAACACCAAAAAGGCGGTGGAGCTGCTGGCCAGACAGCTGGAGGACAAGGGCGTCAAGGTCACCGTCAACGACCTTGCCCGCTGTGACATCCATGAAGCGGTGGAGGACGCCTTCCGCTATTCCAAGCTGGTGCTGGCCACCACCACCTATAACGGCGATGTGTTCCCCTATATGAACACCTTCCTCCACCACCTGACCGGGCGCAACTACTCCAACCGCACCGTGGCCTTTATGGAAAACGGAAGCTGGGCGCCCACCGCCGCCAAGGTGATGCGTGCCAAGCTGGAGTGCTGTAAAAACCTCACCTTTGCCGACACCACCGTGCGTATCCTCTCCGCCCTCAACGCGGAAAGCACCGCCCAGCTGGCCGCCCTTGCGGACGAGCTGGCTCGCTGACCCATCATACAAACAAAAAACAGGCGGTGTACCCTTTGGGTACGCCGCCTGTCTGCATTTACAGAAGCACCGCGTCGTTGATATGCAGTTTGAATTCCAGCCCCAGCGCCTGCGCCGCCTTGCGGCACAGAAGCATACGGTTGGTGAAGATTTCAAAATAATCCATTACCGCGCAGATCTGCGTGTCGATACGGATATACAGGGTCACCGTCCGGTTCTCCCGGTCCAGCATCAGTTCGGAACGCTCCGCCGCGTAGTTCACCCGGTCGTGAATGTCAAATT
>JAGBTC010000220.1 GCA_017631545.1 Oscillospiraceae bacterium | reverse complement strand
CACAAAGCGCACGCTCAGCTCGCTGATCTCAAAATCGGAGTTGTTGATCTCCACCATTTCCACAAGAATGGTGCTTTTGCCGCGTTTTTTCATATACTCCAGCAGCTGCGGCGTGTAGCGAATATCCATAATTCTCCCCCTCGGCGGCAAATTGCGTGGTTCGGCCATCGGTTTCATTATAGAGAAATCCCCGTCGGGTGGCAAGTGTGTAACGGCCCGTTTTCCGCATTTTTTCGCCTTTTGCGGCCAAAATCATGTTTGACTGGCCTTTCCTGTACCGATTCTGCCTTGTTTGTAGGGGGGTCCCCGATGCTGCGACCGGGTGCCTGCGTTTACAAATTCGGGAAAGCGTGGTATATTGAATTGTCATTTTGTTCCCTTTGGGAGGTTTTTATGAAACGAACCGCCGCGCTTTTGTGCGCGCTTCTCCTGCTGCTTTCCGGCTGCGCCCCTACGGCCGCACCCCGGGAGAACGAGCTGGTGATCCTTGCCACCACCTACCCGGTATATCTGCTCACCTGCGCGGTAGTGCAGGATGTGGACGGGGTACGGGTGGAGCGGCTGAACACCGGCAGCGTCAGCTGTGTACACGACTACACCCTGTCGGTCAGCGACATGAAGAAAATCGAGCAGGCAGACATTCTTGCCCTGAGCGGCGCAGGTCTGGAGGACTTTATGGGCGACGCCCTTGCTGCCTCCTCTGCCGCCGTGATCGACTGCTCGGCAGGGGTGGAGCTGCTGGTCAGCGCCGACCACGCCGAACATGAGCATGAACACGAGCATCACGAACACGACCACGGCCATTTGACCCCCATTACTGGCTGGATCCGGCCAGCGCCGCGCACATGACGCAGGCGCTGCTGGATGGGCTGCTCCCCCGGCTGAGCGCCAACGCACCGCAGCTGACCGCCAACGCCCAACGCACCCGGGCGCTGCTGCTGGAATGTTCCGCTGGGCTGCACACCCTCCGCGCCCAGACCGACTCCTTGCCCGGGCTGATCACCTTTCACGACGGGTTTGCCTACCTTGCCCGCGCCTGCGGCGTGACGGTGCTGCGCGCCATCGAGGAAGAGGCCGGCAGTGAGGCCAGCGCCCGGGATATCGTGGAGGTGTCCGCGCTGGTACGGGAGCAGGCGATCCCCCTTGTCTTTACCGAGATCAACGGCTCGGACGCCACCGCCAGGGTCATCGCCCGGGAAACCGGCTGCGCCTTGGGGCAGCTGTCCACCCTGATGGACGGGCCGGCGGCAGACAAACTGCTCTGCTCCCCGGAACAGCATTATGCAAATGAGATTTTGACCAATGCGGCCAGCCTTGTGAACGGACTGGCCGGACGAGAGGTGGTGTCTCTCCCATGAGAAAGATCAAACACGGCCGTCTGGCCGGCGGCTGCTCCGACGCCTGCTGCCTGAAGGTGAAGGACCTGTCCGTACGGCTGGCCGGCGAGCAGATTTTGGACGGAGTATCCTTTCATCTGCACTGCGGCGAGATCGTGGCCCTTATCGGCCCAAACGGGGCAGGAAAATCTTCGCTGCTGCGCTCCATTCTGGGGCAGCTGCCCTGCTCGGGCGGTTCCATCTCCTTCTCCCCTGCCGGCGGCCCGGCCATCCGGCTCAGCGATCCCACCCATACCTTCCCGGAGGAGCGTCCGCTGGTGGGCTATGTGCCCCAATCCCCCAGCTTTGACCGGGGCGATCCGCTGAGCGTGCTGGACTTCTTCACTGCCGCCACCAGCCGCTGGCCGGTGTTTCTGCCCATCCCCAAGCGATACCGCAAACGGGCGCAGGCCTGCCTTGCCCGTGTCCACGGGGAGGATCTGCTGGACAAGCCCATGGGCGCGCTGTCCGGCGGACAGCTGCAGCGTGTGCTGCTGGCGTTGGCGCTGGAACCGGTCCCCCATATCCTGCTGCTGGACGAACCCCTGTCCGGCGTGGATGTGGAGGGCGAGCATCAGCTGCTGGATATGCTGGATGAGCTGCGTACCCAATACGACCTGTCCATTTTCCTCACCACCCACGATTTCGCCACGCTGGAGCATTTTGCCGACAAGGTGGTGCTGCTGAACAAGCGGGTGCTGTGCTCCGGCACACCGGCACAGGTGCTCTCCTCCCCGGAATTTGTCAGCACCTTCCATCTGCGTATGGGGAAAGGAGATGAGGCATGATGCAGCTTTGGTACGCCATGGTCGATCTGCTCCCCTTTGAGTGGGCGCAGCCCGGCTCCATGCTCTTTATGAAAAACGCACTGCTGGCGGTGCTGGTCATCTCCCCCCTGTTCGGTCTGCTGTCCACCATGGTGGTACACAGCCGGATGTCCTTTTTCTCCGACGCGCTGGGTCACTCCGCCTTCACCGGCATGGCCATCGGCGCCCTATTTGGACTCAACGACCCCACATGGGCCAGTGTACTGTTCTCCGTATTTTTCGCGGTTTTGTTCAATGTGGTGCGCCGCCGCGCCGCGCTGACCAGCGACACGGTCATCGGCGTGTTCGCCTCCACCGCCATGGCGCTGGGCATCTTTTTGTCCACGCTGGGCGGCGCCTCTTTCACCAAGTTCAACCGCCTGCTCATCGGCGATATCCTGTCGGTGGAGCCGGGCAAGATCGGCATTCTCGCCCTGATCCTGCTGGGGGTTGCCGCGCTGTGGCTGGTGTGCTTTGACCGGCTGATGCTCTCCGCCGTCCACCCTGCGCTGGCCGCCAGCCGGGGCGTGCAGGTGTTCTGGCAGGAGACAGTGTTTTCCGTGGCCATCGCGGTGGTGGTCACCCTGTCCATGACATGGGTAGGGCTGCTGGTGATCAACTCGCTGCTGGTACTGCCTGCCGCCGCCGGGCGCAATATGGCCCGCAGCATGGCGCAGTACCACCTGTTCAGCGTGGCCGGGGCGGCAGTCGCCGGCATCGCGGGGCTGATGACCTCCTACCATCTGGGCTCCTCCGCCGGAGCGTCCATCACGCTGTATCTGGCGCTGTTTTTCGCCCTGTCCTTCCTGTTCGGCAAAAAAAGCTGACGCTGATTTTCCAAAATACTCCGGGGTTATTCTCCCCGGTGGGGCGCAAAATACCCTCGGACGGAACAACCAAGCACAAGCAACCCGCAGGAGGAAGCAATGAGACGAAGCGTTTTTGCTTTGGCCGCCGCGCTGATGCTGGTCGGCTGTCTGACCGCCTGCACCGCACGCGCACCGGAGGATAACAACACCAAGATGCGCACCGCGCAGACCGGGCGGGGCTACGGGCGGTATTATGCCGACGACAACGGCGATGTGGCCGACGGCCACGACAGCCACATCGGCCAGGACATTCAGGATGCCACCGACGATATCATGAATGACGCCCGCCGTATGACCAAGGGTATGACCGAGGGCATGAACAAGGATTCGGCCAACAACATGACCCGCAAGTAATCCAAGCACAAAAAGCGTGCATCAAAACAGATGTTTTGATGCACGCTTTTGTTTGCCTATTTTTTCTTTCCGATGCCGCGCCCCTTGGTGTTCTTGGGCTTGGCCTTGGCCCAGCCGGCCTTTTTCCCGGTCTTTTCCGGGGTACGCCGGGCGGGCT
>JAGBTC010000219.1 GCA_017631545.1 Oscillospiraceae bacterium | reverse complement strand
GTGCGAAAAGCTTACCGAGATCCCCGAGAAGGTGGACTTCTTCGACGCGCTGCCCGAGTATGACAAGGAGCTGTTCACCAATAAGAAGTCCAAGACCAACGACGAGGTGTCCCTTGCTATGCTGGAGGCCACCCTGCCTGTGCTGGAGGGTCTGGACAAGTGGGAGCAGGAGCCCATCCACGATGCCCTCATCGCTCTGGCCGAGAAGCTGGAGGTCAAGAACGCCACCCTCATGTGGCCCCTGCGTATTGCCATCGCCGGCAAGGCGGTCACCCCCGGCGGCGCGGTGGAGCTGTGCCACATTCTGGGCAAGGACGAAGTCGTCCGCCGCATGAAGATCGGCATGGAGAAGCTGAAGTAAATATCAATAAAATGAAATCCCCCATCCAAACGGATGGGGGATTTTATTGTGTTTACTGCTGATGCCGGTCCATCCAGGAACGGTTGATGGCGGAGAGGATACCGCGCAGGGGTGCCAGGTTGATGTTGTGGGACAGGCCAACGCCCCAGTACTTCTTGCCGGTGCGCTGATCTTCCAGCAGGATGTAGGCCACGCCCTGAGAGTCCGAGCCGTCGGTGATGGCGTGGGAGGCGTAGTCCAGGAAGGTAAAGTGAGCCATCTTCTCGTCCTTGATGGCGTTGAAGAAGGCGTCGATGGGGCCGTTGCCTTCGCCGGATACCTTGAATACGGTGTCCGTGTGCTGCAGCGTACCCCAGAAGGTGACATGGGAGTGACCCTGCTCGTCGATGGACTCCTGGAAGGCGTGCTTGAGCAGCTTGTAGGGCTCCTTGGCGTCGATGTACTCGGCGTCGAACAGCTCCCGGATGCGCTCGGGGGCGATCTCCTTGCCCACCAGATCGGTCTCCTTCTGGACGATGGTGCCGAACTCGGGGTGCATGGACTTGGGCAGGTCGAAGCCGAAGTTGTGCTCCATGATGTAGGCTGCGCCGCCCTTGCCCGACTGGGAGTTGATGCGGATGACCGGCTCGTACTCGCGGCCCACATCCGCCGGGTCGATGGGCAGGTAGGGGATCTCCCAATACTCGGTGCCCGACTCCTTCATATACTGCGTGCCCTTGTTGATGGCGTCCTGATGGCTGCCGGAGAAGGCGGTAAAGACCAGCTTGCCGGCATAGGGCTGGCGGTCACCCACGGGCATTTTGGTGCAGCGCTCAAACATCTCTTTGATCTTATTGATGTTGGAGAAGTCCAGCTGAGGGTCAACGCCCTGGGTGAACATATTCATGGCCAGCGTCACGATGTCCACATTGCCCGTGCGCTCGCCGTTGCCGAACAGGGTGGCCTCCACGCGCTCGGCGCCGGCCAGCAGACCCAGCTCCGCTGTGGCAACGCCGCAGCCGCGGTCGTTGTGGGGGTGCAGGGAGATGATGGCGCTCTTGCGGTCGGGCAGCTTTTTGCAGAAGTATTCCAGCATATCCGCAAACTGGTTGGGCATACAGTTTTCCACCGTGGTGGGCAGGTTTAGGATGACCTTGTTTTCCGGGGTGGCGTGCAGATGCTCGATGACCGCCTGACACACCTCCACCGCGTAGTCCATCTCCGTGCCCATAAAGGACTCGGGGGAGTATTCAAAGCGCAGGTTCATACCCTCGGCAATGAGGGGACGGGACATCTCGTAGATGAGGTCGGCGGCGTCGGTGGCGATTTTGGTGATGCCGTCGGTCTCCATGTGAAAGACCACCTTGCGCTGGAGGGTGGAGGTGGAGTTGTAGAAGTGGAGAATGACATTTTTCGCGCCCTTGATGGCCTCAAAGGTCTTTTTGATCAGATGCTCGCGCGCCTGCACCAGCACCTGAATGGTCACATCATCGGGAATGTGGCCGCCCTCGATGAGCTCGCGGCAGATCTCATACTCCGTCTCGCTGGCGGAGGGGAAACCGATCTCGATCTCCTTGATGCCGATGTCCACCAGCGTATGGAAATATTCCAGCTTCTCCTGCAGGTTCATGGGGTCGACCAGCGCCTGATTGCCGTCACGCAGGTCAACGGAACACCACACGGGCGCCTTGGCGATGACCTTGTCCGGCCAGGTGCGGCCAACGATCTTCTGGGGGGCAAAGGGGATATACTTTTCAAATCCGGGTTTCATGCTTTGGTTCCTCCTTTGGTCAATGGGCAAAAGAAAAACGCCCTTGACCTTATAAGTTAAGGTCAGGGGCGTGACATACACGCGGTACCACCCTGCTTCAACTGCCCGTTTCCGGAGCAGTCCTCACAAGCCTCTAACAAGGCCGCGGCCGGTAACGGGGCCAATCGTTCCGCCCTACTGAAGGGTTCGGACGGACAGCTCGGGGACCAGTTATGCACAGGTGGCCGCACACCGGCTTGCACCAACCGCCGGCTCTCTGCAGAGGGGAGCACCTGTCTTTATTCCCGTCAACGCTTTTGATATAGACCGTATTTTAGCGCATTAAAGTGCCTTTGTCAATAACTAAAATCAAGAAATTGTGCATAAGGTATTTTATGTGAGGTGAGGGGATGCAACGGCAGGAAATTCAGCTTGATGGAGGCGGAACGCTGACCTTTTGGGAGGATGGCGCGCTGGTGGTGCTGGACGCGCGGCGCGAGGCGGACGGACGGGGACTGTACAAGGTTTGGCTGTGCGGTCGGGAACGGCTGCTGCTGGGTACGCTGGCGCCGGAGGGGGGCGTGCTGCGCCTGCGGCGGCGTGTATACCGCAGAGAACTGGAACGCAAGGGCTGCTGGCCGGTGACGGCAGGAGAGTGTGTGCTGGCCTTTTCCTTTCGGTCAGGTGCGGAAGAATGGCGCCGGGAGGCAAGTCCGGCCCGGTTGGTCTGTGAGGAACTTAAGTGCTGCTTTGCCCAATGTACAGCCCTGTACCGGGTGGAAACAGAGGGGTTTTCACTTGCCTTGCCAATTGACCCGTCCCGACCGTTTCCCATTCCCACGCTGTTTTGCCTGGCTGTCCCCGGACGGGTAGAGGGCAGAAACCATGTGATGTTCCGTTTTGACCCGAACGGAATTCCCATCCTGCCGCATAAACCAAAGGATACCGGGGAACATAGCAATAGATTTTGAACAAAGGAGGAGCTTTTACCATGGCAGTACTCACCACAAAGGAACTTATGGGCATTTCCGACCAGCTGGATATGGAGAAGGTGCTGCATTGCAAGTATCTGTCTGCCGCGCAGGAGACGCAGGATAAGCAGCTGAAAGCCTGTTATACCAATCTTGCCAACCAGCATAAGCAGAATTATGGCACTCTGCTGGGCTATCTGGACTAAGGAGGAAGAAACTATG
>JAGBTC010000218.1 GCA_017631545.1 Oscillospiraceae bacterium | reverse complement strand
TCCCTCATTCTGGCAGACACGGGCATGGACACCACCCTCAAGGCGGTGGAGGAGCTGCGCTGCCGGGTAAAGCAGGAGCATATCAAAACCGTAGAGGAGGCCCGTGCCTGTATGTGCCGGGTCATCGCGGATATGCTCAGCGTGGGGGACGGGGCGCTGAACCTGTCCACCAGCCCTGCCGTGGCGCTGTTCATCGGCGTGAACGGCGTGGGCAAGACCACCACCATCGGAAAGATCGGCCACCAGCTGAAGGGACAGGGCAAAAAGGTTCTGCTGTGCGCCGCGGACACCTTCCGCGCCGCCGCCGCCGACCAGCTGACCATCTGGGCCGAGCGCTCCAATCTGGACATCATCAAGCAGCACGAGGGGGCAGACCCTGCCGCCGTGGTCTTTGATGCCACCTCCGCCGCCAAGGCACGCAAGGCCGATGTGGTGCTGGTGGACACGGCAGGCCGCCTGCACAACAAGCAGAATTTGATGAACGAGCTGAATAAGATCAGCCGCGTCATCGACCGGGAGCTGCCCGGCTGCGCCCGGGAGACCCTGCTGGTGCTGGATGCCACCACCGGCCAGAACGGACTCATTCAGGCCAAGCAGTTCAAGGAAGCTGCCGGTATCACCGGCATCGTACTCACCAAGCTGGACGGCACGGCCAAGGGCGGCATTGCCATCGCCATCGCCCAGGAACTGGGCGTGCCGGTGAAGTACGCCGGCGTGGGCGAGGGTATCGACGATTTGCAGCCCTTTGATGCACTGGAATTTGCCCAGGCACTGATATGAGATAAGAGATATGAGATAAGAGATAGGGAGGAAACCGTATGTCTCGCATTGACGGAAGAACCAACGACGCTCTGCGTCCCATTGAGATCATTCCCCACATCAACAAATTCGCGGAGGGCTCCTGCCTCATCCGCTGCGGAAACACCCATGTGCTGTGTACCGCCAGCGTGGAGGACAAGCCTCCCCGCCATGTCCCCGAGGGGGAGGGCTGGGTCACCGCCGAATACTCCATGCTGCCCCGGGCCAACCGGGAGCGCTCCCGCCGTGACATTTCCAAGCTCAAGCTCAACGGCCGCAGCGCGGAGATCCAGCGGCTCATCGGCCGCGCCCTGCGCTCCGTGGTGGATATGAAGAAGCTGGGCCCGTGGAACATCACCATCGACTGCGATGTGCTGCAGGGGGACGGCGGTACCCGTACCGCATCTATCACCGGCGGCTTTGTGGCCATGATGCTGGCCTTCCAGAAGATGATGGCAAACGGCCAGCTGGCCGAATACCCCGTCAGCGGCTATGTGGCCGCCGTGTCCGCAGGTATCGTGGATGACGAGCCTATGCTGGATCTGTGCTATGAGGAGGACTCCGCCGCCATGGTGGATCTGAACTGCGTCATGGACGATCAGGGCCGCCTTATCGAAATTCAGGGCACGGGGGAGGAGCGCCCCTTCACTCTGGCCGAGCAGCAGGAGCTGGTGCGCCTGTGTGAGAAGGGAATTCGCCAGCTGCAGGCTATGCAGAAGGAAATTCTGGGCGTTGACCTGTAAAAAGGAGCGGGAACGATGAAGCTGGTACTGGCAAGCAAGAATGCCAAGAAGCTGGTGGAGATGAACACCATTCTCTCCCAGCTTGGCATTGAGGTCTGCTCCGAGGCGGAAGCCGGCGTGGACATCGATGTGGAGGAGACGGGTACGACCTTTGAGGAAAACTCCCTGCTCAAGGCGCAGGCGGTCATGCAGGCCAGCGGGATGCCTGCCATTGCCGACGATTCCGGCCTGTGTGTGGACGCGCTGCAGGGCGCGCCCGGGGTGTATTCCGCCCGTTACGGCGGCGAAGGGTTGGACGATGTGGGCCGTTACCGCCTGCTGCTGGAAAATATGGAAGGACAGTCGCCCCGTACGGCGAAATTTGTGTCCGTCATCACCTGCTGTTTCCCCAACGGGGATGTGATCTCCGCCCGGGGCGAGTGTCCCGGCACCATTACCTACGCCCCCTTTGGGGAGGGCGGCTTTGGCTATGACCCGGTGTTTTTTCTGCCCGGGCTGAAAAAGACTATGGCCCAGCTGACACCGGAGGAAAAGAACGCTGTCTCCCACCGGGGACAGGCGCTGGAAGCCTTCAAGGTCAAGCTGGAGGAATATTTGAGCAAGTAACGAAGGAGTAAGTTATGGCTGATTTAACAAGCAAGCAGCGTGCCCAGCTGCGGGGACTGGCCAACAGCATCGACACCATTCTCATCGTGGGCAAGGACGGCATCGGCGACAACCTGGTCAAGCAGGCCAACGACGCCCTGGAGGCCCGGGAGCTAATCAAGGGCCGCGTGCTGGAAAATGCCCTGATGAGCGCACGGGAGGTGGCCGACCAGTTGGCACCCCTGACCCGAAGCGAAGTGGTGCAGGTCATCGGAACAAAATTCGTCCTGTATCGTCCAAGCCATCGAAAGGACAAAAAGGACAAAATCGTTCTGGTGCAGGACAACAAGAAAAAGGCGGCGAAGTAACCCTCCCCGACCTCGATACAGGCAGGTGATCCCATCATGAAGATCGGAATATACGGCGGCACCTTCAACCCACCCCATCTGGGGCACATGGCGGCGGCAAAAACCGCCGTGCAGGTGCTGGGGTTGGATAAGCTGATCCTGATCCCGGCCGCCACGCCCCCCCACAAGCCGCTGCCCGAGGGCTCGGCCACGGCGCGTCAGCGGCTGGATATGGTGCGCCTGATGGCGGACAATCTGGGTCTGCCCGGGGTGGCGGAGGTGTCCTCCATGGAGCTGGAGCGCGAGGGGAAAAGCTACACCTCGGACACGCTGGCCGCCCTGCGGGAGCAGTATCCCGACGACGAGCTGTGGCTGCTGATGGGAACGGATATGTTCCTCACCCTGCAAAACTGGCATGAGCCCGAGCGCATCATGACCATGGCCGGCATCTGTGCCTTTGGGCGCACGGAGCAGGATGGGGAGGCGCTGTTTGCCCCCCAGCGGGACTACCTGCAAAAGACATTCAACGCCACGGTGACCACCATCACCCTGCCGGGGCTGGTGGATGTGTCCTCTACCCAGCTGCGCGAGGTGCTGGATGGGGGACAGGGGGAAGAGTACCTGTGTCCTGCCGTGTACGGCTATATCCTGCTCAAAGGTCTGTACGGAACCAAGGCTGATCTGAAACGCCTTGATCTGCCGCAGCTGCGTGCCTGTTCCTATGCCATGGTACGGGCCAAGCGCATTCCCCATATCCGGGGAACGGAGGAGGAGGCGGTGCGCCTTGCCGCGCGCTGGGGCGTGGACGAAACGCTGGCGCGCCGGGCGGCGATTTTGCACGATTGTACCAAGTATCTGGAGCTGGACGAGCAGCTGGCGCTGTGCCGCCGCTTTGGCGTGGAGCTGGACGAGCTGGAGCAGCGGGCGGTCAAGCTGCTACACTCCAAAACGGGCGCATGCATTGCCAAACATATTTTTGGAGAAACTGAACAGGTGTATCAGGCCATCTTCTGGCACACCACGGGCAAGCCGGATATGTCCATGGCGGAAAAGGTGATTTACCTTGCCGACTATATCGAGCCCACCCGGGATTTTGACGGCGTGGAG
>JAGBTC010000217.1 GCA_017631545.1 Oscillospiraceae bacterium | reverse complement strand
GGCACCTTCGCCCAACACGCCGTCGATCCCTGCCCGGAAATCGTCCAGGATCTCAAAGGGCACAAAGGCCTGAACGGTGCCGGCAAATCCGCCGCCGTGGACACGGTAGGCACCCTTATCCTGCAGGTAATGTTCACACATAGCCAGAGCCAGAGCAACATCCTGCTGCTCTTTATAGCCGGCAGGAATGACATTTTGCAGGTACATATAGGAGGAATAGCCGCTTTGTTTGATTAGCTTCAGGAAGGCATCAAAGTCCCCCTGTTCCAAGGCCGCCACCTGCTTGACCACCCGCGCATTCTCCTGATAGAAGTGGACGGCACGCAGCACGGCACGGTCGCCGCAGGTCTCACGCAGGACGGGGATGGCAGCAAAGAAATCCGCCTCGTCGATCTGGGCGAGCACTTCCTTGCCAAAATGAGCCGCAACGGCCTTGATCTCATTGGGGATGGCGGCATACTCGTCCGTCAGATCCGCATGGCTGGCCCGGGTGTCGATGATGCAAAGCGCATGACCGCAAGCGGCAAAATCGAAGTTCACGGGGCGGATGACGGGATGATCCTTATCAAAAAAGTCGATGGTCACCAGATTGCCCACGGCAGAAGCGGTCTGATCCATCAGCCCGCAGGGCTTGCCAAAGAACACATTCTCGGCGTACTGACCGATCTGGGCAACCTCTGCTTGGGTGACTCCGGCGTCGAAGAACAGATGGTTGATGATGGTGCCGATCAGTACCTCGTAAGCCGCGGAAGAGGACAGGCCGCTGCCGGGCAGAACAGTGGATTCGCAGTAGGCGTCAAAGCCCCTCACCTCACAGCCAAGCTGGACGAATCGGGCAGCGACCCCCCGAACCAATGCAGGTGTGGTATTGATCTCGTCCTCTTTGGGGGTCAATTCCTTCACATCCACCTGGCACATGGGGTAGCCTTTGGAGAGGATGCGGATCGTGTCTGTCCCATTCACACGGACCGCGGCCACGGTATCCAAATTGACCGCAGCCGCCAGCACACGGCCGCGCTGATGATCGGTATGGTTGCCGCCGATCTCCGTGCGGCCCGGTGCGGAAAAGTACCGCGTGGGCTGGCCGCCAAAGGCCGCAGAAAAGCCTGCGTCAAGGGCTTTTTTCTGCATGGGATCAATTGTAAGAACCGGTGTGATCATTCAGTACACTACCTTCCATGGTGTTTTGTCTATTATACCGCCGCTATGCAGAAAAAGGAATAGCAAATGCAAAAATACCGGCTTACTTTTCGCACATTACATACTTTTTTCCGGTATCCACCAGCACCGCCGCAACAAAGACATCCCGGCCGCCGGAGAGTAGAAACGGTTCTCCGACGACCGGGATGGAGCGCTGTCGTTTATTCCTTTTTTTGCCAACCGGCGTAAAGGGTGATATCCGTTACAATGACATCCGTTTCCAAGTCCCAAAGTACATCGCAGGCAGGATCCCTGTGCCAGCCGGTAAAGGCGTAGCCCTCCCGGGAAGGGGGCTGCGGCTCTTCCAGGTGCTGACCGTACATCTGATTTTGGGAAGGCACATCGGTACCTCCTTTGGAATCAAAGGTAACGGTAAGGCCGGGATTTCGCAGCTCCAGCGCCACCACCAGAACGATCACGGCCAAACAGGCGAAAATGATGCGATCCAGCGATTTGACGGATATATTCACATACCGATACAGGCCGCGAAACTTGGGGGTCGATTCTTCCTGATGGTCAGGATTTGTTCTCTGCTCTTGCATTACTTCTTGACCAGATACTTACGCATATCCAGCGCGCAGGCACACAGAATGATGGCACCCTTGATGATGTACAGGGAGGAGGAGTCAACGCCCAGCATGGTCAGCGCAACAAAGATGATGCGCAGCACGAAAACGCCCAGAATAATGCCGCTAATCTTGCCGGTGCCGCCAACGAAAGAAACGCCACCGATGACGCAGGCTGCAATCGCATCGCATTCTGCGTTCAGACCGGTGCTGGCCGCAACGGAGCCGGCACGCACACCCTCGATGAAACCGGCGTAGCCGTACATGGCACCGGCCAGGGTGTGAACCAGCATAGTGGTCAGGAACACGTTGACACCGGAAACCTTGGCCGCTTCCGCGTTGGAACCAACGGCAAACATATTCTTACCAAAGGTGGTCTTGTTCCAAATGAACCACATCAGGGCAGTCAGGATAAGGGCATACAGCACATACCGGGGAACGGCCACGCCGCCCAGGCGGAACATAGCGCCGCCCACGAAGTCCTTATACTCACGGCTCAGACCGGAGATGGGCTGACCATTGTTGCCGTTCAGGGCAAAGAACCACAGGATGATACCATAGGTGATCAGCTGGGTGGACAGGGTAACAATGAAGGGGTGCAAGCTGAACTTGGCCACGAAGAAGCCGTTGACCAGACCGATGACCGCGCCGATGAGAAGCACCGCCAGCAGGGTCAGACCGATCCACCACCAGGAAACCTCGGGCAGGTTCTGGAACATCTTGTTGGCAAAGTCGGCCTTCTGCATGAACACGCCGGCAATGGCAGCGGTCAGACCAACCACACGGCCTGCGGACAGGTCGGTACCGGTCAGGACAATACAGCCGGCAATACCCAGAGCCAGAGGCAGGTAGGCAGCCACCTGCGTGATCAGGTTGGCCAGCGAACCAAGGGTCAAAAAGTTAGGAACCTTGATGGCGGTGTAGATCACGAAGATGGCCATCAGGATATACAGGGCGTTATTCAGGATCAGGTCGGTCCAGAATTGCTTCTTGTCCTTCCGATCCATTTTCTTGCGTTCCTCAGCGGTACGCTGCAGGTTCTTGACAGAATGAGACATCGTTTCTACCTCCTTGACTTATACATACTTGGCCGCCAGGGACATGATTTCTTCCTGGGTGGTATTGCGGGCATCCACTTCGCCTGCAACACGGCCGCCGGACATAACCACAATCCGGTCACAAACACCCAGAAGCTCTGGCATTTCGGAAGAGACCATCAAAACCGTTTTGCCCTTGTTGGCCAGATCCAGGATCAGCTGATAGATCTCATACTTGGCGCCAACATCAATGCCGCGGGTGGGCTCGTCCAACAGCAGAACATCCGGATCGGTCAGCAACCAGCGGCCAATGATGACCTTCTGCTGGTTGCCGCCGGAGAGGCTGCGGATCTTGGTGTCCTGAGAGGGCGTCTTGGTTCGCATGGCGTCGATGTAATGCTGGGTATCCTCTCTCTGGGATTTCTCACTCAGATAGATACCGAAACGCTTGTGCCGCTTTAAGCTGGAAATAACGGTGTTTGCCTTGATGCTCAGCACGCCGAAGATACCGGTTGCCCGGCGCTCTTCCGTCAGCAGGGCAAATCCGTTTTTAATGGACTCCCGGGCACTGCGGTTTTGACAGGGCTTGCCGTCCAGGAAAATCTTTCCGTTCTTTCGGGTCCGGATACCGAAGATGCTCTCCAGCGTCTCGGTACGGCCGGAGGAGTCCAGACCGGCCAGACCCACGATCTCGCCGCGGCGCGCCTCAAAGCTGACATCCTGAAGCTGGTTGTACATACCGGTGACGCCCTCCACCTTCAGGAACACATCCCCGGGAACATTGGTCTTGGGCGGGAACTGATTGGTCAGCTCACGGCCGACCATCAGGCGGATGATGTCATTCATCTCCAGATCTTCCGCTCGCTCGGTGGCGACCCACTGGCCGTCACGCATGACCGTGATATAGTCGGAGATGCGCTTGATCTCTGCCATTTTATGCGAGATGTAAACAATGCCCACGCCCCGGTCACGGAGCATATTAATGATGTCAAAGAGGTGTTCCACTTCCTCTTCCGTCAAAGAGGAGGTGGGCTCGTCAAAGACGATAACCTTGGAGTTGTAGGAAACCGCCTTGGCGATTTCCACCATCTGGCGCTGAGAAACGGGCATCGTACTCATGATCCGATAGGGATCCACCTTGATGCCCAGCTCATCAAAGACGGCCATGGTATCGTTGTACATTTTCTTTTCGTTGACCGCGATGCCGCCGATGGTGGGATAACGACCCAGCCAGATGTTGTCCATGACGTTGCGCTTGAGTGCCTGATTCAACTCCTGATGCACCATGGCCACACCGTTTTCCAGCGCTTCCTTGCTGTTTTTGAAGTTGATTTCTTTGCCTTCCAGATAGATATGACCACCATCCTTGGCATAGATACCAAATAGGCATTTCATCAGCGTGGATTTGCCGGCACCGTTTTCGCCCATGAGCGCATGGACGGTGCCGCGCCGAACTTCAAGACTGACGCCGTCCAATGCCTTTACACCGGGGAACGTTTTGGTGATGCCTTCCATTTTCAGAAGAACATTCTGCTCCATATAGCCTTTCCTCCCTTACCTGGTCAT
>JAGBTC010000216.1 GCA_017631545.1 Oscillospiraceae bacterium | reverse complement strand
GTGCAGGACGAGCTGCAGACTCTGTACACCTCCGGCACCGTGTTCCACGCCTTCCTGGGCGAGAAGCTGCCCGACTGGAAGGCCGCGGCCTCGCTGGTGCGTAAGATCGCGGAGAACTACAAGCTGCCCTACTACACCATGTCTCCCACCTACTCTGTGTGTGCCGAGCATGGCTATCTGGTGGGCGAGCAGCACACCTGCCCCCACTGCGGCAAGGAGGCCGAGGTGTACAGCCGTATCACCGGCTACTACCGCCCCGTCAAGAACTGGAACGACGGCAAGAGCCAGGAGTTCCTGGACCGCAAGGTGTACGACATCGGCAATTCCAAGCTGACCAAGGAAGCTCCTGCCGCCGCTCCCTGCTGCGAGCCCGGCTCCGACTGCTGCAAGGAAGCTCCTGCCGCTGCCGCTCCCGCACAGGGCAAGGCCATCCTGTTCTCCCGCGTCACCTGCCCCAACTGCAAGGTGGCCGAGGCGCAGCTGATCAAGGCCGGCGTCCCCTTCGAGAAGCTGATCGCCGACGAGAATGTGGAGCTGTGCAAGCAGTACGGCATCAAGGGTGCCCCCACTCTGGTCATCACCGACGGCACCAACTTCAACACCTACTACAGCGTGCCCGAGATCAAGAAGTATCTGGCGTCCCTGTAAGCAAGCACAAATAAAAGGCCGGGCGAAATGCCCGGCCTTTTCCCCTTGAGAAAGAAAAATGGGAGGAACTTACTATGCATGACATCATCATCGTGGGCGGCGGCCCGGCCGGGTTGACCGCTGCCATCTACGCCCTGCGGGCAGGCAAAAGCGTGCTGGTCATTGAAAAGGCCGGCTTTGGCGGCCAGATCGCCTTCTCCCCCAAGGTGGAGAATATCCCCGGCTTTGGTATGATCGCCGGCGCGGAGTTTGCCGACAAGCTGGCCGAGCAGGCCATCAACCTGGGCGCGGAAATGGAAATGGAGTGCGTGACCGGGGTGGAAAAGACCGCCGACGGCTTCACCGTCACTACTGAGGAGGGTTCCTCCTTTGCGGGCAAGGCCATCATTCTGGCCAACGGCGTCAAGCACCGCACCCTGGGGCTGGAGGGGGAGCAGGAGCTCATCGGCAAGGGCATCTCCTTCTGCGCCGTGTGTGACGGCGCCTTCTACACCGGGCAGGACACCGCCATGATCGGCGGCGGCAACTCCGCCTTGCAGGAGGCGCTGCTGCTCAGCGAGGTGTGCCGCAGCGTGACCGTGGTGCAGAACCTGCCCACCTTCACCGGGGAGCAGAAGCTGGCTGACGCGCTGATGGAGAAGGAGAATGTGCGCGTGCTGTTCAGCACCGTGGTGTCTGCCTATGAGGCCAAGGACGGCCAGCTCACCGGGCTGAAGCTGCACAACGACGCCACCGGCGAGGACAGCGAGATCACCGTGGACGGCGCGTTTTTGGCCGTGGGGCTGCAGCCGGAGAACGAGAACTTCGCCCATCTGGTGGGGCTGAACGAGTACGGCTATTACGATGTGAACGAGTTCTGCGCCAGCAAGACGCCCGGCGTGTTTGTGGCCGGCGACTGCCGCAGCAAGTTCATCCGTCAGGTGGTCACCGCCGCCGGCGACGCCGCCATCGCCGCCATGGGCGCCTGCCGGTATCTGGACGCCCTTTGATTTCCTTCCACAATAAAGCCGCGCCACCCACTTGGGTGGCGCGGCTTTTTTCTTAGGAGAGCTGGAACTGCCCGGTATACAGCTTGTGGTATCGGCCCTGCTTTTCCAGCAGTTGTTCGTGGTCGCCCTTTTCTTCGATGCGTCCCTTTTCGATGACCACGATGCAGTTGGAATTGCGTACCGTGGACAGGCGGTGGGCAATGACGAACACCGTGCGTCCCTCCATCAGCGCGTCCATGCCCTTTTGAATGAGGGCCTCGGTGCGGGTGTCGATGGAGGAGGTGGCCTCATCCAAAATCATTACCGGGGGATCGGCCACCGCCGCCCGGGCGATAGCCAGCAGCTGGCGCTGACCCTGAGACAGGTTGGCCCCGTCCCCGGTCACCATAGTGTCATACCCCTGGGGCAGGCGGCGGATGAAGGAGTGGGCGTTGGCGCTTTTGGCGGCGGCGATGCACTCTTCGTCGGTGGCGTCCAGACGGCCGTAGCGAATGTTGTCCATGATGGTGCCGGTGAACAGGTGGGTGTCCTGCAGCACCGCGCCCAGCGAGCGGCGCAGGTCGTCCTTGCAGATAGTGCGTACGTTGATGCCGTCGTAGGTGATCATGCCGCCCTCGATCTCGTAGAAGCGGTTGATGAGGTTGGTGATGGTGGTCTTGCCTGCGCCGGTGGAGCCCACGAAGGCGATTTTCTGGCCGGGGTTTGCATACACGCTCACATCATGGAGGATGCGCTTGCCGGGGACATAGGAAAAGTCCACATGGTCAAAGCGCACCGCCCCACGCAGCTGGGTGAGGTAGTAGTCCTCCCCGGGCACATCGCGTACGCTGCCCCGGATGCGGTGCAGGGACATGGAACCGTTGTGGTCGAGGTACTTCCACGCCCACAGCTCGCCCTGGGGCGACTCGGTCAGCGTGCCGTCCGCGCCCTCCTGCGCCCGGACAAGGGTCATGCCCCCGGACTTGGGCACGCGCCACGCCCACAGGCCGGTGCGTTTGCCGCCGGAGTGGATGCAAAGACGGCCCTCGGCGTCCGTTTCGGCGCGCACCAGCGTGACCGCCCCTGCGTCCGTTTCGGGTGCGGAGTCCATCACCTCAAAGATGCGCTCCGCGCCGGCCAGAGCGGACAAAATGGTGGTCAGCTGCTGGGACACCTGGTTCATGGGCTGGCCGATCTGCCGGGAGAAGTTCAGATAGACCACCAGACCGCCCAGATCAAAGCCCTGCAGTACGGACAGCAGGCCGCCGAAGGCGGCGGTGAGGGCGTAGCTGACATTCATCAGGTTGCCCGACACGGGCATGATCATGATGGAGTAGAAATGCGCCTTGCGTGCGGCGTCCCGGTAGTCGGTGTTGAGTTTGGAAAATTCCTTCCTGGCCTGCTCCTCGTGGGTGAAGGCCTTGACCACCTTCAGCCCTTCGATGATCTCCTGAATGTTGCCGTTCATGGCGCCCAGCGTCTTTTGCTGGGTCTGGTAATACTTGCGGCTGCGGCCGCCCAGTACCTTGAACAGGTTGGCCATCACCACCAGCAAAAGCCCGGTGACCAGAAACAGCTTCCAGTTGATGATCAGCATCAGCGTTACCAGACCCACGAACATGAGCGCGCTGGAAAAAAGGGACACAAGGCTTTGCTCCAGCGCCATCTGCACATTGTCCGCGTCATTGGTAAAGCGGCTCATCAGCTCCCCGTGGGGATGCTTGTCAAAGTAGGACAGGGGCAGCTTCTGCAGCTTGTCAAACAGATCCCGGCGCAGGCGGTTGACCCCCTTCTGGGCCACGCGCACCATGGCGGCAGACTGCACATAGGTGGCCGCAGCGCCCAGCAGGTACACCCCGGCCAGACCCAGGATAGCCAGCACAAAGCCGCCCACATCGGTGCAGCCCGACCAGATGAAGTCGTTGATGATGCCCCGCTGCAGGTAGGTGCCGGCCAGATTGGTGCCCACCGAGGC
>JAGBTC010000215.1 GCA_017631545.1 Oscillospiraceae bacterium | reverse complement strand
TGGAGCGCTCCAGCACCGTTTCGGCAATGTCCAGAGAATAGTTTTCTTTATCAATGCGCTTCATGGTCTTCCTCCCGCGTTTTTTTTCCAGTATAACGGCTTTTTCTCCCCAATGCAAGTACAATTCACACTTTGTTTACGATTGCTTGTAGGTATACAATACATTTTGGACAGTTGAATAAAAAAGGATGAAGGATAGGTCCTCATGAGTTATAGTTGAGTTACCACACACCAACATAACGAGAGGGGGCCATATCCTTCATGAGCAAGAGTATAACACAGGACATGGCGTACAGGCAATCCTTAATGAAGTATACAGAGAAGTACGGCGTCAGCCGTGCCAGCCGCAAATACAACAAAAGTAGGTCTTATATCTATTTTTGGAAAGCGCGTTGGAACGGCAGCGTGGAGTCTCTGAACTGCCAGTCCCGGCGTCCGCACAGTCATCCCAACCAGCATACCGAAACGGAACTCAAGCTAATTCGGGATATGCGGCGCAGAAATCCTGATCTTGGCATGGTGGAACTATGGCACCGGCTCAAAAAGCGTGGCTATACCCGCAGGCCGGAGAGTCTGTTCCGTGTCATGCGTAAAATGGGGATGTTCCCGCAAAAAATGCCCAGAAATCACTACACCCCAAAGCCTTACGAGCAGATGACCTATCCGGGACAGCGAGTGCAAATCGATGTTAAAGTCGTTCCGCGCCGCTGTGTCGCGGATCCGGAGCTGCGTTTGTTCCAATACACCGCCATTGATGAGTTTACCAGACTGCGTTTCCTGGCTGCATATCCGGAGCAATCCACCTATTCCTCCGCCGATTTTCTCAATAAGCTTGTGCGCTGGTATGCGCGCAAAGGCATACAGATTGAGTGCGTACAGACAGATAACGGGTTCGAGTTTACCAACCGCTTTTCCAACAGCAAGAGAGATGTTCCAACTCTATTTGAGAGAACAGCGCACAAATTAGGCATCCGACACAAGCTAATCCGCCCTTACACACCAAGGCATAACGGCAAAGTTGAGCGCAGCCATCGCGAGGACCAAAAACGCTTCTATTCCTGCCATTCGTTCTATTCACTCAAAGATTTTGAAACTCAGCTTGCGGTTCACAACCGCCGTTCTAACAATTTTCCCATGAGGCCGCTCGGTTGGTTAGCTCCTACCGAGTTCACTGTCCGATATGTTTGACAAACCTACATGATTGAAAAAGTCCATTTTGGTTTTCCACTTTTTTGTATATGCGGTTTACTTTTCCTTCTTTCTCCGCTACAATCAAATCAACACGAGTGTGAAAGGTGTGATACTGTGAAACGAAAGATCCTCAAAGCACTTTTTATCGCTGTTTCCGTTCCGCTGATCCTTGTTCTTTGCTGGTTTGGCAACGCCTTTTTCGGCAATCCCCTGTCCTATTTTCTGGCCACGAGAACGGCTCAAACGCACCTTGTCACCACCTATCCCGGCACGGATTTTTACATCGAGCGCGTTGGTTACGACTTTAAAATTTCGGGTTACTACGCCCATATCAAATCTCCCTCCAGCGCGGACACCTACTTCTCTGTCTATATCTCCATGCTGGGCAAAGTGGAGGGCGACACCTACAGCAGCGTTGTGAAAGGCTTCAATACCGCCCGGCGGCTGAACGAAGAATACCGCGCCCTGACCGACCGGGTCTTTCACGACCCCGCATTTCCCTACAACTGCTTCATCAGCTTCGGTGAGCTGGAGATCCATTCGGACGAGGCCTTTCAAGACCCCTATGTCCGGAACGTCCCCTTCTACGCCTTCAACCAAAAGGATCTGATTCTGGATAAGAGCTACAATATCCCGGAAATGGGAAGGCAGGCGGGACGACTGTACATTTACGTCGACAGTGATGTGGTGACCGTTGAACGCGCAGCGCAGATCATGCTGGATATCAAAGAGTACTTTGACCAAGCCGGCGTTCCTTTTCGCTCTATGGACTTCACCTTGCAGTACCCATTTCCTGATGAAGGTCTTCGTCCCGATGGTTCCGTCACCGTCTTGCGTTTCCTCTACGAGGATATTTACGCCGATGAGTTGGCCGTACGCGTAGACCGGGCACATAAAAAAGCAACCGCTTACTACGAAAAAATGGACGCTATCGGAACATGAGACAAAAAAAGAGTGCTGTTTTCACAGCACTCTTTTTTCATGTGTTTTGCTTACTGAGCGTCAGCGACCTGGCCGAACTCACGACCGTTGTAGGTCAGGCAAGACTTGCACATACGGTGGGGCAGACGAAACGCGCCGCACTTGGGGCAGGTAACGATGCCGGGGAC
>JAGBTC010000214.1 GCA_017631545.1 Oscillospiraceae bacterium | reverse complement strand
TACTCTCCGCGCTGCAGCCGGAGACCGTGGCCAACCGACTTGGTGATAAGGACGCCATTCTGGCAGAGGAGGAAGAGGAATGAACCGCAAGAAAACAGGCAAGGGTCAGCTGATCGTCCTGTCCGGCCCGTCCGGCGTGGGCAAAAGCACGGTGATCGCGGAGCTGATGAGCCAGCGGGAGCTGTTCTTCTCCGTGTCCTTCACCACCCGCGAACCCCGCAGCGGCGAGGTGGACGGAAAGAATTACTACTTCATTACCCGGGAAGAATTTGAAGGGATGATCGCCCGGGGCGAGCTGCTGGAGTACACACAGTATCAGCAAAACTATTACGGCACATCGGAAAAGCTCCTGCAGGAAAAGCTGGACGCAGGCATTGATGTGCTGCTGGATATCGAGGTGGAGGGCGGCGAAAATGTGCGTAAAAAACGCCCGGACGCCATTTCCATCTTCATGATCCCCCCCTCCTTCGAGGAACTTTCCCGTCGCCTGCACGCACGCAACACCGACAAGGAAGAGGTTATTCAAGGCCGCCTTGCCCGTGCGCGTGAGGAATATAAAGAGATCCCCAAGTACGATTATCTGGTCATCAACGACCGCGTGAGCAACGCTGTGACCGAGATCGAAGCCATTCTGGCCGCCGCGGAGTGCCGCGTGGCCAAACGAATCCATATTATTGAAGGAGATAATGCGTTATGATGCTCTACCCCCCCATGAAGGACCTTCTCAAGTCCGTTCCCAGCCGTTACGAGCTGGTCAATGTCGTTGCCTGCCGCGCCCGCGCCATCGCTTCTCAGGCGCAGGAGACCGGCACTGTGCTGGACGATAAGCCCGTCAGCATGGCCATTCGCGAGGTGGCCTATCCTCAGGAGGAGACGCAGGAGTAAAACAGCAAAAGGCAAGTGAAGTGCCGCGTGCGTTTCGCTTGCCTTTTCCGGTGAAAGGGGTGAGGAAATGGGGAAGATAACGGTGGCCAAGGTGGCGGTTTCCCGAGCGATCTATGCCATTGACCGCCCCTATGATTACCTCGTCCCCGAGGCGCTGAAGGACACGCTTACCCCCGGCACACGGGTTCTGGTTCCCTTTGGCAGCGGCAGCCGCCCCTGTGACGGCATGGTGCTTGCCATACAGGAGCAGGACAGTGCCATCGGGCTGAAAAGCGTGATCAGCGCGCTGGATGACGAGCCTGTGTTGGACGAGGGACTTATCCACCTTACCCTTTGGATGCGCGAGCGATATTTCTGCACCGTGTACGACGCGGTGAAGGCCATGCTGCCGGCCGGCCTGTTCTTTTCTCTGCGTGACCGCTGCTGCCTGCGGCAGGGCGTAAGTGGGGAGCAGGCCTACGAGGCAGCGGAGGGCTCTGCTGCGGAAAAAAAACTGGTGGAGCTGCTGCTGGCCTGTGACGGTGCAGCCGACATGGAGCAGATCCGCGCCGCCTTCGGTACCAAATCGCCCACCGCTGCGATCCGCCGGCTGACTGAGTCGGGGATCGTAGAGGTACAGACCAGCGCACTGCGCGCCGTAGGGGACAAGACCCAGCAACTTGCGGTGCTTGCCATGCCTGCAGAGGAGGCGATGGCACTGGTCACGCCCCGTCGCAAAAGCGCGCCGCTGCGCTATGCTGTGGTGGAATTGCTCAGCGCCATGGGCAGCGCTCCCAGCAAGGAGCTGTGCTACTTTACCGGCGCCTCCCCGGCTACCCTTCGTTCCCTCGCCCAAAAGGGTATTATCACGCTGGAACGGCAGGAGGTGCTGCGTCGGGTTGTCCATGAGCCCGTGGAGCCGGCACCGCCCGTTACGCTGAACGAAGAGCAGGCGCAGGCGCTGTACGCGCTGGACGCGCTTGCCTGTGCCCAAAAACCTGCCGCCGCGCTTTTATACGGCGTGACAGGAAGCGGAAAGACGCAGGTGTATATCAAGCTGATCCACCAGGTGCTGGAGCGGGGAAGAACGGCCATGGTGCTTGTGCCCGAAATCGCACTGACGCCCCAGCTTCTGCGCGTGTTCACTTCCCATTTTGGTAAGCAGATCGCCGTGCTGCACAGCTCCTTACGAGCAGGTGAGCGCTATGACGAATGGAAGCGGGTGCGCTCCGGCCGGGCGCGGGTGGTCATTGGCACCCGGTCGGCGGTGTTTGCTCCGCTGAAGAACATCGGCGTGATCATTCTGGACGAAGAGCAGGAGAACTCCTATAAGTCGGAGAATACGCCCCGTTACCATGCCAGAGAGGTAGCCAAGTACCGCTGCGCCCAGGAAAATGCGCTGCTGCTGCTTGGCTCTGCCACCCCCAGCGTGGAGACCATGTTCTACGCCCGGGAGGGACGCTACCATCTGCTGCAGCTGACCGCGCGCTACAATCGCCGCGCGCTTCCTCAGGTACTGGTTGCGGACATGAAGCAGGAGCTGCGCGGTGGCAACGGCGGTGCAGTGAGTAATCTCCTGCGCCAGCAGCTGCAGGAAAATCTGGAGCGTGGCGAGCAGAGCATTTTGTTCCTCAACCGAAGGGGCGCCAGCCGTATGGTGTCCTGCGGAGAGTGCGGCCATGTTCCCGAATGTCCACGCTGCTCGGCGCACCTGACCTATCACTCGGCCAACGGGCGGCTGATGTGCCACTACTGCGGCCATTCCCAGCGTCTGCCCGACGCCTGCCCGGAGTGTGGGGGGATCCTCAACTTCATCGGCGTTGGCACGCAGCGGGTACAGGAGGAACTGGAGGAGCTGTTTCCCGGGGTGGAGGTGCTGCGTATGGACACAGATACCGTGTCCGCCGCCCATCCCCATGAGTATTATCTGGAGCGTTTCCGCAAGGAAAATACCCCCATTCTGTTGGGCACCCAAATGGTGGCCAAGGGGCTGGATTTTGAAAATGTCACCCTTGTGGGTGTGCTGTGCGCCGATCAGGCGCTGTTTGTGGAGGATATCCGCGCTGCCGAGCGCACCTTCTCACTGCTGACGCAGGTAGTCGGCCGGGCAGGGCGGGGTGAAAAGTCCGGCCGGGCGGTCATTCAGACCTATACGCCGGAGCATGAGGTCATCACCTTTGCCGCCCGGCAGGATTACGACAGCTTCTATGCCCAGGAGATCGAGCTGCGCCGTCTGCGCGGCCACCCACCCTTTCACGATGTGACCGTACTCACCGTGTCCGGGCTGGATGAGGCGCAGGTGCTTCGCATCTGCACGCGGCTTCGCAGCGCGCTGGAGCAAGAGCTGGGGCAGATGAATGCCGGGGTACGGGTGCTTGGCCCGGCACCGGCGGTCATCACCCGCGTGAACAACCGCTACCGCTATCGGCTGACGCTGACAGGGAAAAGCACTCCGCAGGTGCGACACCTGATTTCCCGGCTGCTGATCGCCGTTCACAATGACAAACAGGCCAGAGGAGTGTCGGTCTTTGCTGACACCAATCCGCTGGATTGACCCGTATACGAAAGGAGCATACGATATGCTGCGAACCATTATTACACAGGGTGACCCCGCGCTGAACAAGGTGTGCCACCCGGTGAGCAAATTTGACGAAAAGCTTTGGGCTCTGCTGGATGATATGCGTGAAACGCTGCTGGACTCCAACGGTGTCGGACTGGCTGCTCCACAGGTTGGTATCCTGCGCCGTGCGGTGCTGGTCATCAACGGGCAGGACGAAATACTGGAACTGATCAACCCCACCATCGTACACACCGAGGGCGAGCAGGAGGATATGGAAGGCTGCCTGAGCGTCCCGGGAAAGTGGGGCTTTGTCAAGCGCCCCATGGTGGTGCGTGTGCGGGCGCAGGATCGCAACGGAAACTGGTTCGAGGTAGAGGATGAAGGGCTGACCGCCCGGTGTTTCTGCCACGAGCTGGATCATTTGGACGGCCATCTGTTTGTGGAGCATACCGACCGGCTGTATACACCCGAGGAGCTGGAAGGGATGATGGAGGATGAGCAGTAAGATGAAGATCCTGTTTATGGGCACACCGGACTTTGCCGTCCCCTCGTTGGATGCGCTGGTGCAGGCCGGGCATGAGGTGTGCGCCGTGTTTACCCAACCGGACAAGCCCAAGAACCGCGGTATGAAGCTGCAGG
>JAGBTC010000213.1 GCA_017631545.1 Oscillospiraceae bacterium | reverse complement strand
CCGGCGGCGGGTTTCTTTTGTCGCTGAACAAAAGAAACCAAAAGTCAGCTTGGAAACCAAGGTTTCCAAGGCTTTCCTTTGGCGCAGGACAAGAAGCGGATTGCCACTGACCCGGCACCGGGTGACGACACATTCCGCACCCGCTTGCTGCCGCTGTCTGTGCAAACTTGATGGATTTCAGCGGCCAACCGACCGTGCCGGGCTGCGGTGGACAACGAACGCCCACGGGCGACCGCAGAGGGTCGCCCCTACGAACAAGACCAACGCGTTTGCGTAGGGGGCGGCCTCCGCGCCGCCCCGAAACCCATCAGCACGAAGGAATACAGGTTGTTTGCCCCTTAACTCAAAAACAGCTCCACATCCTCCACGCTCAGGCCGTCCTGCAAGGCCAGGTTGATGCCAAAGCCGATGACTTTGGCCAGCTCCGCCACCTGGGCGTCAATGTCCCGTGGGGTGACCATCAGGTTTTCCACCCCCTGAGCCAACTCGGGGGGTTCGCTTTGCCCCAGCAGATCCATGGCCAGGGTCGCCCCGTCCACCACCGTGGGCACGCCCACGGCGATGACCGGCACTCCCAGCGTCCGGCGGTCGATGGCCTGCCGATGGTTGCCCACCCCCGAGCCGGGGATGATGCCCGTATCCGCCAGCTGCACCGTGTTGCACACCCGATGCAGCGACCGGGAGGCCAGCGCATCCACCACGATGACGCAGGCCGGACGGATGGCGCGGCACACCGCCTGGATCAGCGTTCCGCTTTCCACCCCGGTGGTGCCCAGCACCCCGGCTGACAGGGAGGCCACCGGCCGCAGCGCCCCGAAATGCTCAGGCACCTGCTCCACCAGATGGCGTGTGACCATGGTGTGCCGGTGAACCAGCGGCCCGATGGCGTCCGGGGTAATGGCCCGATTGCCCAGCCCGGCCACCAGTACCGTACCCCGTTCCTCTACCCCGGCCAGCAGCCCCTTCAGCTCCCCGGCGATGGCACGGGCGGCACGGCCAAAGGCGTCCTCCTCCCGGCGGCGCAGCCCGTCCAGCGTGAGGGTGATATAGCTGCCCACCGGCTTGTCCAGCTCCCGCGCGCCCCGCTCGTCCAGCACCCGGACGGTGTCCACCCCGAAGCCCTCCCGGCGAGAGGAATGGGCCTCCACCCCCGCCAGCTCGGTCTGCTCCTGCGCCCCCTCCTGCCACAGTTCTTTGGCCTCCAGCGCCAGATCCGTTCGTTTTTTCCACATAGCCGCCTGTCCTCCAACCCAAGATATGGTGGGCGTTTGCGCCCAATACCCCTATTTTTTGCGGCAGCGAAAAAACTATCCGAAAACTTTGAAAAAAGCGAAAAAAACTGTTGCTTTTTTCGGGGCGGGGTGTTAAAATACATATCTGCACAGAGATTCGTGTGTAATTTTTAAATTATTCGGAGGAGGTGTTTGGTTTGCCGAATATTAAGTCTGCCAAGAAGCGTGTGCTGGTCAACCAGACCAAGGCTGCGCAGAACAAGGCTGCGAAGTCCGCGCTGAAGACCGAGATCAAGAAGTTTGACGCCGCGGTGGCGGAAGGCAACCGCAGCGAGGCCGATGTCGCTTACAAGGTGGCTGTCAAGGCGGTGGATCAGGCTGCGGCCAAGGGTCTGCTGCATAAGAACAATGCCGCAAACAAGAAGAGCGCGATGACCGTGAAGCTGAACAAGCTGGCCTGAGCGAACTGACAGAAACAAAACCCGTCCGAAAGGACGGGTTTTTCTGTTTTTTCTCCCCATTGCATGGTAAAATGAAACAACAAAGGAGGTGCGTCCATGTCCGAACATCCCTTCCGCGCCTGTGTCCGCTTCGTCACGGACATGGTGCGCCTGTGCGGCCGGTATAATGTGCCCCGGGCGGCGGCGGCGCTGTCTTACTACTTTTTGCTGTCCGTCTTTCCGCTGGTCATCTGTGTCAACGCCTTTCTCGGCCTTGCCCACGCCGACCTGCAGCCCTTCCTGTGGTCGCTGGAACGCGTTTTGCCCCAGCAGGCCCTCGCGCTGGTGCGCGACTATGTGGACTACACCGGGCAGCACGCCTCCCCTGCCCTGCTGTACGCCGCCGTGCCTGCCATCCTGCTGTCCGCCTCCGCGGCACTGCGGGTGCTGCTGGACGCCATGGACGAGCTGTTTGACCACCCCCGGGACACCGGGGTGCGCCGCATCGTGCTGAGTGTGCTGTTCTCGGTGCTGTTTCTGCTGATGATCTACCTGTCCCTTGCGGTCATTCTGTCCGGTGACTGGCTGTTTCACTGGCTGGAGCAGGTACTCGTCCTGCCGGCCGGGATCACGGCGGTGACCGACCTGTGGGGTCGGCTGCGCTATGTGCTGCTGCTGTGTATCGTGATTTTGATGGTCACGGTTCTCTACCGCATCGGCATCCCCCGACGGGCGGTGCGCCCCCTCCCCGTGCTGGTCAGCGCGCTGTTGACCTCGGGGGCGCTGGTGGTGTCCTCGGCGGTGTTCTCGTGGTTTATCGGTATGTCCTCCCGATACTCCCTGCTGTACGGCTCGCTGGCCTCGCTGATCATCCTGCTGGTGTGGCTGTACCTGTGCGGCATGATCCTGCTGCTGGGCGCGGTGTTCCTGCGCCGCTGGGTCACCCGGCCAGCCAAAAAGAAAAAATGACCTGTTTCCTCGGAAACAGGTCATTTTGTTCTTTACTCATCGTAATCCGCCAGAATGGCCGCGCCCAGCGCGCCCGGGCCAACATGGCAGCCGATGCTCAACGGCAGCGGATCGGACATAAAGGGCAGGCCGGGGAAGCTGTCGCGCACCACCTGCGCCCACTGCTCTCCCTGCTCCCGGTCGCCGGAGTAGGCGGCGGCGATCATCACCTTTTTCCCGGCAAAATCGCCCTGCAGATCGGCACGGACGGCGTCCAGCATGGTCTGACGAGCCTGCTTCATGCCGCGCACCTTGCAGTGCATATCCAGCTTGCCGTCCAGAATCTTCATCACGGGCTTGATGTTCAGCACCGTTCCCACCGCAGCCACGGTGGGGGTGATGCGGCCGGTCTTTTTCAGGTAGCTGAGATCCTCCACGGTGATATAGATGCGCGAGTCCAGCGCCTTTTCCATCAGCCGCTGGGCGATCTCCTGTGCCGTTTTGCCCGCGTCACGCAGGCGGACGGCCTCCAGCACGGCCTGCTTCAACGGCACGGAGATGCGGCGGTTATCCACCACCTGCACCCGCCCATCGTAGTCGGCGGCAAAGCCGGCGGCGGTGGCGTAGGAACCGCTCAAGCCGCTGGTCATGGGGATATAGACCAGCGCTTCGTGCGTTTCCAAAATCCCGTCCCACATATCCAGCAGCGCGGCAGGGGCCGGCTGGGAGGAGCTGATCTGCGCGCCGGCCAGCTGCTGGCGGTAAAACTCCTCATGGGAAATATCCAGATGTTCAAAGTATTCGCGGCCGTCCACCGTAAAGGGCATGGGCAACAAATGCACACCGGCCTGCCGGGCTTCCTCCGGGGTCATGCCGCTGTTGGTGTCGGTCATTACCGCGATTGGCACCATGATCGCTTCCTCCTGTGCTGCGTTGGGGTCTGGTGACCCTCAAGGTCTAAAAGAGATTGTATCTCTTTTTCCCCGTTCTGTCAACTTGTACCAACAAGGGAGAAAAAATACGCCGCCGCCCCAAAATCGGGGCGGCGGCGCCGGTTTATTTCAGATAGCTCAAGGGGTTGACGGCCTTGCCGCCAACACGCACCTCAAAGTGGCAGTGGTTGCCGGTGGAACGGCCGGTAGAGCCCATCTTGGCAATGGCCTGTCCCTGATAGACCTTTGTGCCCGCGCTGACCAGCAGGCTGGAATTGTGTCCGTAATAGGTCTGGGTACCGTTGTCGTGGGTGATGATGACCAGATAGCCGTAGTTGCCCTTATAGCCGGCAAAGGTGACCTTGCCGCCGTCGGCGGCCTTGACGGTGGTGCCGTAGGCGCCGGCAATGTCGATACCCGAATGGTAGCTTCGACTGCCGAAGATCTTGCGGTAGCCGAAGTAAGAGGTGATGCTGCCCCGGCACGGCCACTTGTATTTGCCGGTAGAGGCGGTTTTCGGCTTCTCCTTGGTGCCCACCTCCATAACGGTGGTGGTGGGAGACCGCAGATTGACGGTGGACAGGATCTGCCGATCCTTTTCAATGCCGTTGACCCGGGTGACCTGGGCGGTGACCCGTGCCTCGCCCTCCACGCCCTGGGTGCGGATCTTGGTGGTGCCCTTGTACATAGAGGCGTTGTCCCGTTTCTCCACGGGGCAGGGCACGGCCTCGTTATAGGTGACCACCTCGGTGGTACGCACGGACAGCAGGGGGATCTGCTCCTTTACATTGAGCTTCTGCCCAACAGACAGCCGGTCGATGTTCACGCCGGGGTTGAGCTTTTTCAGCTCGGCCACCGACATATCGTTGCGGTAGGCAATGGCACCAAAGGTATCGCCGGAGGCCACCTCATAGGTGGTCTCGCCGGTGGTGTTTTCTGTCAGGCGGGCGTACATCTCCTCGATGGAGATTACCTCGCCCTCGTCCACCAGCGTGGGCAGCAGCTCGATGGTGTCCACAAATTCCACCGAGGTCGTCCCCTCGGTCTGATACTCGGCCTTCAGCCGCTCCAGCAGCCGATTAAACTCGGTCTTGCTTTCGATCACGCCCACAGACCGGCCATTGACCGAAACCTCGTACTGGCGCAGATCCTCGGCCACATCGTCCATTCGGGTGGAAAACAGATCTTCAAAATCCTCCTCCCCGGCCAGCTCACTGCGAAGGGCAAGGGAGAAATGGTAGGTGATTTCGTTGTCCACGGTGTAGCTGTAGCCCAGTCTCCGGGTGCTGCGCGCCTCCACCGTGGCCACGGCGGCCTCCACCGTACTCTGATCGGCCACGGAAAGGCCCACCTTCTGCCCGTCCACATACACCGCGTAACAGGGGGTAAACATGGTGGTCACCGTCAGCACGGTACCCAGCACCGCGCTGGCGGACAAAAAGGCCACCGGCCCGATCTGGCGGCTGCGAAGAAGCAGCTCAAAGGCGTGCTGGGCAGCGCGGCGCCCCGTCACACGCAGCTTACGCAGCCGCTGGCGCAGGGTAGGCTTTTTTCTGGGCGAACGGGGGGGACGGGCCGGAGCCTGCTGCTCGGGGGCGGTCTGCTGGGTGGTCATGGGGCGCTCACCTCCTGTCTGTATGATTACAACCCGAAACAAATGGTTACAAAACAATTACAATTTTATCATACACACTTCCCGTCTCTGTGTCAAGTCTTTCCCCGGTAAAATGTATGTCCGGGCAGTCATCTTCGCTCGAAGGAGGGCGTCCTCCCGTCCGAGGGCAAAATTTACGCAAAAGCGCCCCGCGCGCCCTTGCAATTTTCTCTGCAAAGTGATACCATAAGCGTGACAATGGGGTCGCATGCCGACCCGCAAGAAATCGGAGGAATTCATTATGTTTGGAAAACTGATCGAGACCCTGAAGGCCAACCCCAAGAAGATCGTCTTTACTGAGGGCACCGACGCCCGCATTCTGGAGGCTGCCGCCCGTCTGCTGTCGGGCAACTTCCTGACCCCCGTTCTGGTGGGCAATGTGGATGAGGTGAAGGCCGCCGCCGAGAAGGCCGGCTTCAACATCAACGGCGCTGTGATCCTTGACCCCGCCACCTATCCCGAGATGGACGCCATGGTGGACAAGATGGTGGAGCTGCGTAAGGGTAAGATGACCGCGGACGAGTGCCGCGAGACCCTGAAGAAGGGCAACTACTTCGGCACCATGCTGGTGAAGATGGGCGTGGCCGACTGCCTGCTGGGCGGCGCCACCTACTCCACCGCCGACACCGTGCGCCCCGCCCTGCAGCTGGTAAAGACCAAGCCGGGCAACAAGATCGTGTCCTCCTGCTTTATCATGGTGCGTCCCGGCGCCTCCGGCGGCAACGAGGTGCTGGCCATGGGCGACTGCGCCATCAACATCAACCCCTCTGAGGACGAGCTGGTGGAGATCGCCGTAGAGACCGCCAAGTGCGCTCAGATCTTCGGCGTCGACCCCAAGGTCGCCTTCCTGAGCTACTCCACCAAGGGCTCCGGCAAGGGCGAGGATGTGGACAAGATGCGTAACGCCTGCGCCAAGGCCAAGGAGGCTATGCCCGACATCCCTGTGGACGGCGAGATGCAGTTTGACGCCGCCGTGTCCCCCACCGTGGGCCAGCTGAAGTTCCCCGGCTCTCCCGTGGCCGGCTACGCCAACACCTTCATCTTCCCCGACATCAACGCCGGCAACATCGGCTACAAGATCGCTCAGCGTCTGGGCAACTTCGACGCCTACGGCCCCATCCTGCTGGGTCTGAACGCCCCCATCAACGACCTGTCCCGCGGCTGCAACGCTCTGGAGGTCTACTCCATGGCCATCATCACCGCCGCGCTGGCTTAAGCGAAAACACAAACGCCCCCGCACCGATTGGTGCGGGGGCGTTTTTCTGTTCGGACAGCCCGGTCATATCCCATTCTCCCGGCGCATAGGATATTCCAGCAGACTTATCATCACACCGAGAGGAGTGCATACCAGTGCTGGAAATCAATCTGAATATGTACCACGCCGTAGCGCTGGGCGCAGCCATGTTCTGGCTGGGCACCATACTGACGCGAAAAATCGCTCTGCTCAACCGGTTTTGCATCCCTGCGCCCTTGGTGGGCGGCCTGTGTTTCGCCCTGGTCAACGCCCTGTTGTATGCCTTCGGGGTGGCAATGATCCAGTTTGACAACACGCTGGAAACGGTGTTCATGGTGCTGTTTTTCTGCACCGTTGGCTTTACCGTCAGTATTCCGCAGCTGCTCAGGGGCGGCAAGGCGGTCATCCTGCTTCTTCTGCTGGGCATCGCGATGATCGTGCTGCAAAACGGCATGGGGGGCGCCATCATGGCTCTCATGGGCAAAAATCCCCTGTACGGCATCGGCTGCGGCTCCATCGCCCTGATTGGCGGGCCGGGAACGGCCGCCGGTATCGGCCCGGATCTGGAAGCGGCCGGGGCAGCGGGCGCCAAGGCGGTGAGCATCGCCGCGGCCACCTTTGGTCTGGTGTCCGGTTCTCTGATGGGAGGGCCTGTCGCCCGGCGGCTGATCCATAAATACGGCCTGCGAAGCAAACGCGCGGGCACAGACACTGTGACCGGCGAGGAT
>JAGBTC010000212.1 GCA_017631545.1 Oscillospiraceae bacterium | reverse complement strand
GACCTGACGGTGGAGAAAGCGCGGCTGGCGCGCCGGTACGGCGGCGTCATGCCGGAGCTGACGCAAGACACGCTGGACATGGTGGATATGGTCAATCCCAAAGTGCTGGATCTGCTGCGTGATCAGAAAAAGACCTTCACGCCGGTTTCTGTCGCGCTGGACAAGGGCGCGGCCGTCATCACCGGTGCCAATATGGGCGGCAAGAGCGTGGCTATGAAAACCATCGCGCTGAATGTTCTGCTGACCCACTGCGGCTTTTTTCCCTTTGCCGGAAAAGCGCGCGTGCCGCTGTTTGACAGCATTTACATGATCTGCGAGGATTTGGAATCGGTGGATCGCGGCCTGTCCAGCTTCGGCGGCGAGATGGTGCGCTTTAACCAGATGATCCGCCAGATGCAGGGGCAGTTCCCCCTGATCCTGCTGGATGAATTTGCCCGGGGCACCAACCCGGACGAAGGCGCTGCCATCGTGCAGGCGGTGACGAAGTATCTCAACCGCCAGAACGCCGTTTCCGTGCTGGCCACCCATTATGACGGGGTGGCACGGTGGGGAAAGGCTCACTATCAGGTCATTGGTCTGAAGCAGCTGGATCTGGACGCCCTGCGTAAGGAGCTGGCCGGCCACAGCGGCGATGCCGGTGTGGAGCTGATCAGCCGCCACATGAACTACGGCTTGTACCGGGTGGAGGACGCACAAGACTGTCCCCGGGACGCTGTGAATATCTGCCGCCTGCTGGACATGAAGGACGAGATCCTGCAGGGCATTGACGAGATCCTGTCCAATAACGAAAATTAAATAGATGCAATAGAGGCGCGGAGAACAAGGTAGCCGTCCGATGGCAACGGAAAGGATTCCGGATGCGGACGGGGAATGTGTTCACCGCCGAAGGTGTGCCGTGGATCCTGACCGGCATACCTGGGGGCTGGGCTCAGGGCTCAGCAACTGTCATGGTTACATGAAGCGCTATTGACCAAGGGGTGACTCTGTGGTCAATAGCGCGTTTTTTCGGCCGCACATGGATGCGGTCACCGATTGCGGTTACATGAAGCGCTATTGAATACAGAGACCCCTCTGCGTTCAATAGCGTTTATTGTACATAATATGATCGACCCAAAATGAAACAAAATGAAGGAGGAAACACATTATGAAATCGATCATCAGAGTCAGAATGGGTGCTGAGGACGCGCACTACGGCGGAAACCTGGTGGATGGAGCCCACATGCTGCATCTGTTTGGTGATGTGGCTACCGAGCTGCTGATCCTGAACGACGGCGACGAGGGCCTGTTCAAGGCGTACGATCAGGTGGAGTTCATGGCTCCTGTCTATGCCGGCGACTACATCGAGGCCGTGGGCGAGATCACCCACATCGGCAACACGTCCCGCAAGATGACCTTCGAGGCTCGCAAGGTCATCGTTCCCCGCCCCGACATCAATGACTCCGCCTGCGATGTGCTGGAGGAGCCCATCGTTGTCTGCCGTGCTTCCGGCACCTGCGTGGTGCTCAAGGACCGTCAGCGCGGAAAGAAGTAATTTTTCCAAAGAGGTGCGATTATGGAGAAGCTGATTATCACCGCTGCCATCTGCGGCGCGGAAGTTACCAAGGAGCACAATCCCGCTGTTCCCTACACCGTGGAGGAGATGGTCCGTGAGGCCAAGAGCGCGTATGACGCCGGCGCCGCCGTGATCCATGTCCATGTCCGTCATGACGACGGCACTCCCACCCAGGACCGTGAGCGCTTCCGCGTGGTTCTGGATGCCATCAAGGCCGCTGTGCCCGATGCCATCCTGATCCCCTCCACCGGCGGTGCCACCGGCATGACCCCCGAGGAGCGCCTGCAGCCCACCGAGCTGATGCCCGAGATGGCCACGCTGGACTGCGGCACCTGCAACTTCGGCGACGATATCTTCGTCAACGATATGCCCACCATGCGTGCCTTTGGCAAGCGCATGATCGAAAACAACATCAAGCCCGAGTACGAGTGCTTTGAGATCGGCCACCTGGACACCGTGCTGGACATGGCCAACAAGGGTCTGGTGCCCGGCGCTCCCATGCAGTTCAACTTCGTGCTGGGTGTTGCCGGCTGCACGCCTGCCACGGTGGAGAACCTGGCCTTCCTGGTCAACAAGATCCCTGCCGGTTCCACCTGGACCGTCACCGGCGTTGGCCGCGGCGCGTGGCCCATGGCCGCTGCCGGAATCGTGATGGGCGGCAATGTGCGCGTCGGCTTCGAGGACAACATCTATCTGGAGCGCGGCCGCAAGGCTAAGTCCAACGGCGAGCTGGTGGAGAAGGTCGTGGCGCTGGCCAAGCTGCTGGGCCGCGAGGTCGCCACCGCTGACGAGGCCCGTGAGATCCTGGGCCTGAAGAAGTAAGAGATCCAAATAATTTATTATTTATATTTTTAAGGAGGAAATTATTATGGCAATGAAAGGTAACAAGTACGGTTCTCACCGCGTAATCGAGCCCAAGGGTGTTCTGACCCAGGCCGCCTGGAAGATCGACAACGACATGGAAAAGCGTTATTCCAACGAGATCATCTGCAATGTCACTTCTCTGAATGTTGACTCCGCTTCCTTCACCCAGATCGAGGAGGCCTGCGGCGGCGACGAGAAGAAGATCGGCGAAATGATCATGGGCATCGTGGCCGAGCGCGGCAAGCAGCAGAACCCCGTGACCGGTTCCGGCGGTATGTTCAAGGGCGAGGTTGCCTACATCGGCGAGGACCTGCTGGCTAAGCCCGACTTCGACCTGAAGGTGGGCGACAAGATCGTCTCTCTGGTCTCCCTGTCCATGACCCCCCTGAAGATCGAGAAGATCCTGGCCGTGCACAAGGACATCGACCGCGTTGACATCGTGGGTCAGGCCGTCCTGTTTGAGTCTGCTCTGTACGCCAAGATGCCCGATGATATGTCCGAGCCTCTGGCCCTGGCTGCTCTGGACGTGGCCGGCGCTCCCGCTCAGGCCCGCAAGCTGCCCAAGGAGGGCGACAGCGTCCTGATCCTGGGTGCTAACGGCAAGTCCGGCGTTCTGTGCGGCTGGGAAGCTATGAAGAAGGTCGGCCCCAAGGGCAAGGTGGTTGGCGTTGTCCGTAACCCCAAGCAGGTCGCTGACCTGATGGAACTGGGCGTGTACACCGACGTTGTGGTTGCTGACTGCACCAAGCCCGTGGCTGTTATGGATGCCGCTCTGGCTGCCAACGTCGGCAACGAGTATGATCTGTCCATCTGCTGCGTG
>JAGBTC010000020.1 GCA_017631545.1 Oscillospiraceae bacterium | reverse complement strand
TTTGCCCAGCGGCCGTTGCCGTCCATAATAATGGCCACATGGCGCGGCATACGCTCCCGGTCAATGGCGGCAACCGTATTCTTCATAAATGAAAACAGCGACATATTCGATCTTCCTTCGCCAGATAATACCGCCCACAGCCGGGCGGACACAAACAAGGTGCAGGGCGCAGATTGGCTGCGCCCTGCACCCGGTAAAAGGCGTATTACACCGCCATGAGCTCCTGCTCCTTCTTGGCGCACAGCTCATCAATGTCCTTGTAGCGTTTGTCGGTCAGCTCCTGCAGTTCCTTTTCCAGATTCTTCTGGTCATCCTCGGTGATCTCGCTGTTCTTCTTGGCCGCCTTGATGTCGTCCATGGCCTCACGGCGCAGGTTACGCAGGGCAACCTTGCCGTCCTCAGCATACTTCTTCACCTGCTTGGTCAGCTCCTTGCGGCGCTCCTCGGTCAGCTGGGGGAAGGCCAGACGGATCACGCGGCCGTCGTTCTGGGGGTTGATGCCCAAATCAGAGGTCTGGATGGCCTTTTCAATGGCCTTGAGCAGGGTGGCATCCCAGGGCTGGATGACCAGCGTACGAGGATCGGGAGCAGACACGGACGCCACCTGATTGAGAGGGGTAGGCGTGCCGTAATACTCCACCATGATACGATCCAACACGCCGGCATTGGCACGGCCAGCGCGCACACTGGCAAAATTGGCCTTGACCACGTCGATGGTTTTCAGCATTCTTACGTCGTAATCCTTCACTTCGATGCTCATTGCAAATACATCCTTTCCTGTTATCTCAGCCTTCCACCACGGTGCCGATCTTCTCGCCCATGACCACGCGCAGAATGTTCTCCGGGTCCTTTAGGGCAAAAAGCAGCACGGGGATCTTGTTATCCATAGACAGCGAAGTGGCGGTGGAGTCCATCACCTGCAGGTGCTGGGCCAACACATCGTCATAGCTGATGGTATCGTACTTTACGGCGTTGGGGTCCTTCTTGGGGTCAGCAGAGTAAACACCGTCAATATTCTTGGCCAGCAGGATGGCATCCGCCTCGATCTCTGCGGCGCGCAGCACAGCCGCCGTGTCGGTGGAGAAGAAAGGATTGCCGGTGCCGCAGCCAAAGATGACCACGCGGCCCTTGTCCAGATGGCGAATGGCACGCTGTCGGATATACGGCTCTGCCACCGACTTCATCTCGATGGCGGTCTGCACCCGCACGTCCACGCCTTTCTGTTCCAGTACGTCGGCCACGGCAAGGGCGTTGATGGCGGTGGCCAGCATGCCCATATGGTCGGCACGCACGCGCACCATGCGGTCGCCGCCGTCCTTCAAGCCGCGCCAGAAGTTGCCGCCGCCCACGACGATACCCACCTGTACGCCCAGTTCCACGCACTTTTTGATCACGTCGCACACGTCACCGATCACGTTGAAATCAAGGCCGCGAGTGGCATCTCCCGCAAGAGCCTCACCGCTGATTTTCAGTAGGACACGCTTATAACGCGGTTGATTCATGGGAATCATATCCTTTCTTCTCCGGTCGAGCGACCGTTTTTTCTCTCATCTATTCTAATATAAAAAACGCCGTTTGCATAGGGGCAATATGAAAACTTTCTATAATTTTTTCGGGCATAAAAAGACCCGGACGCTCACAGAGAGCGTCCGGGTCGCAGATGCAAATGCAGATTACTTGATCATGGAAGCGACTTCGGCAGCGAAGTCGTCGACCTTCTTCTCAATGCCCTCGCCCTTCTCGAAGCGAACCGCGTTCACGAAGGTGATGGTACCGCCCAGATCCTTGGCAGCGGAGGCGATATACTTCTCCACGGAGAACTGGTTATCCTTAACGAACTCCTGCTGCAGCAGGCAGTTCTCAGCGTAGAACTTGTTCAGCTTACCCTCGACGATCTTGACCTTGACCTGCTCGGGCTTACCAGCCATCTTGGGATCGTTGTCCATCTGGACCAGCATGATCTTCTTCTCCTCGTCCAGCACATCCTGGGTGACCTGGCTCTTGTCCCAGAAGCGGGGATTCAGAGCGGCGATCTGCATGGCCACGTCCTTGCCGATCTCGGTGGCGTCGATACCGCCCTCCACCTTCAGGTTGACCAGCACGCCGATCTTTCCGCCGGCGTGGATATAGGGAACGGACACATTCTCAGCAAAGAAGAAGAAACGGCGCACCTTGATGTTCTCGCCAATGACCAGCACCATCTCCTGCTGCTGCTCGGTAACGGTCTTGTCGGTGCCGGCGTACTTGCACGCCATCAGGGCGTCCAGGTCAGCGGGCTTGTTGGCGGCCACGGTAGCGGCAACGCCCTTGACAAAGTCCACGAACTTCTCGTTCTTGGCCACGAAGTCGGTCTCGGCGTTGACCTCGACCACAACGCCCATGCCGTCCACGACGGCGGCGTAAGCCATACCCTCGGCAGCGATGCGGCCGGCCTTCTTGGCGGAAGCGGCCAGACCCTTCTCGCGCAGGATCTCGATGGCCTTGTCCACGTTGCCCTCAGCCTCGGTCAGAGCCTTCTTGCAGTCCATCATGCCAACGCCGGTCATCTCGCGCAGGTTCTGTACGTCCTTAGCAGTAATAGCCATAGTAAATAACCTCCATGTAAATCGTTTGTGACTTTGATAAAATAAGCGCCCGCCCAAAACGGCGGGCGCTCATA
>JAGBTC010000211.1 GCA_017631545.1 Oscillospiraceae bacterium | reverse complement strand
GTGAGCATACCCACCTTTTTGCGATTTTCGTCGCAGATGAAAACCATGTGGATCTTGTTCAGCCGCATACGCTGCAGCAGGTCGGGGATCTCCGTCTTTCGGTCGAACACATAGGGCTTAAGCAGCATTTTACGCAGCACCACGGGGTTACCGGACACATAGCGGCTCAAAAAGGCATTCACAGGCAGGATGCCCACGATATTGTCCCGTTTGCCCTCGTACACGGGCACGCGGGAGAAGGACTGGTCGCGCACCTTGCGGGCAAGCTCCTGCATGGGGATGGCGCTGGACACGGACAGCACCTGGTCGATGGGCACCATAATGTCCTCGGCCAGCTTGGCACGAAACTCCATGGCGGAGTTGACCAGCGTCTGTTTTTCCGGGGAGAGGACGCCCTCGTCCTCGATGGTCTCGATGATGGTCATCAGATCCTCCTCGGTCACGCTGCCGGCGTCGTCACTGGCAAACAGCCGAGACAACAGGCCGGCCAGACCGGTGAAGAAAAAGCTGATGGGAGTCAGTACGCGCACCATAAGCTGCATACTGGTGGCGAAAAGCAGGGCGATCTCCTCGCTGCGCGCCTTGGCAAGGCTTTTGGGAAGCATTTCGGCAAACAGATAGACCACCGCGGTGGTGATCAGCGTGCCGTAGGCCACATACTGCTCGGAAAACTGCCGCAGCACCAGCAGCGCGGACAATGACGCGCAGGCGGCGTGAAACACGTTGTTTCCGATGAGAATGGTGGTCAGCGTTTTGTCAAACCGCTCACAGATCCAAAGCGCTTTTTTTGCGCGCTTGTTGCCCTTGTCCGCCAAAGCACGCAGCCGTGTTTTGCTCACGCCGGCATATGCCGTTTCACAGCACGCGAAATACGCGGAACACAGAAGAAAGAACAGGTATAGTATACAACTGCCCGGGTCCACGAAAAAACCAACTCCTTATGTACCTTTATTTTTGTTCTGTCTGCAGACAGACATGGGTATTATAGCTTATTTTTCTACAATTTGCAACGGCAAATCGCTGGGCGGACGGATATTTTTTGCGAAGTTTGCCCGTTCAGCCGCGCTGCACAAAAAACCGCCGCCCCGGAAGCATAGTTTCCGAAGTCGGCGGTTGCGCTTATTTACTTGCCCAGTTTGCGCTGCAACAGCTTGACGCACTCCACCACGGGAATGACCGTCAACGCCAGCAGCAGCGCCACGGCGTACTCTGCAAAGCCCACAGGGGTAAAGCCGAAGGCTGCGGCCAGCACCGGCACCTCAAGCACCAGCGTGGTCAGCACAAGGCTGCCCAGCATGGCGATCCACAGGATCTTGTTATGGCTGTGCAGAGTAAACACGCTCTTGCGCTGGCTGCGCATATTGAAGCTGTGGAAAATCTCGCACATACTCATGGTAAGAAAGGCCATGGTCATGCCATGCTCCGACACGCCGTGGGGCATGGCAAAGTGCCCCACCTCAAAGCAGTGGCCGAGAACATAGGAGAAAATGGTGATTGCGGTGATCAGCACACCCTGATAGGCAATGTCCGCCCCAAGACCACCGGCGAATATGCCCTGCTTGGAGTCGCGGGGGGGCCGCTGCATGATGTCCGCCTCCCCACGCTCCATGCCCAGCGCCAGCGCCGGGAAACAGTCGGTGATCAGGTTGATGAACAGCAGATGCACCGGGTTAAGCAGCGTAAAGCCCAACAGAGTGGAGAAGAATACGCCCAGCACCTCGCTCATATTGGAGGCCAGCAGGAACTGAATTGCCTTGCGGATATTGTCGTAGATGCGCCGCCCCTCGTCCACGGCAGTGACGATGGTGGCAAAGTTGTCGTCCGCCAGCACCATGTCAGCCACATTTTTGGTCACGTCCGTACCGGTAATGCCCATGCCCACGCCAATGTCGGCGGATTTGATGGAGGGTGCGTCATTCACGCCGTCGCCGGTCATGGCGGTAATGGCACCGTTGGCCTTCCACGCATTGACAATACGCACCTTGTGTTCCGGCTGCACACGGGCGTAGACGCTGTATCGCTTCACCGCCTCACCGATCTGCCCGTCGGGAATGGCGTCCAGCTCCGCGCCGGTGATGGCCTGGGCGGGATTTTCAACGATGCCCAGTTCCCGGGCAATGGCAATGGCGGTATCCCTGTGATCGCCGGTGATCATCACCGGTCGGATCCCCGCGCTGCGGCACTGCTCGATGGCGCGCTTCACCTCAGGACGAACCGGGTCGATCATGCCGGTCAGGCCCACAAAGCACAGTTCCTGCTCCAGATACTCGGGGGTATTGTCCCCGGGTCTGTGCTCCCACTTAC
>JAGBTC010000019.1 GCA_017631545.1 Oscillospiraceae bacterium | reverse complement strand
GACAAATCTTGGACAGGGTGGTATAGTAAAGCGAAGTTAGTTTTAGCTAACTGATTTTCTGGAGGAAGATGAGCAACATGGATCTGACACAGGCGCAGGAAGGAAAAGAGTATATCATCCGCGACATTGTCACCCAGGACGAGGAGCTGGATGCTTTTTTGTTCTCGCTGGGCTGCTACAGCGGCGAACCCATCACCGTCATTGCCCACAAAAAGGGCGGGTGCATAATTTCTGTTAAGGAGAGCCGCTACAGCATCGACACCCAGCTGGCTCGGGCGATCCTGATTTAATGTGGTACAAAAGTGGCCAACCACCGGCTGGCCACTCTTTTTCCGGAAGAAAGTTAGTGGAGGCTAACTCGAAAAGTGAGTGAGATCGGCGCACAACGCCGAACAAGGAGGAACACAACCATGAGAATTGCACTGGCGGGCAATCCCAACAGCGGCAAGACCACCATGTACAATGCCCTGACCGGCCGCAACGAGCGGGTTGGCAACTGGGCAGGTGTCACGGTGGAAAAGAAGGAAAGCCCCATCAAGAAAAGCTTTTACGACGGTGGGGAGGAGTTGGTCGCCGTTGACCTGCCCGGGGCGTACTCCATGTCTCCCTTTACCTCGGAGGAGAGCGTCACCAGCGAATATGTGAATAACGAGCGTCCTGACGCCATTATCAATATTGTAGATGCCACCAACCTCAGCCGCAGCCTGTTTTTCACCACCCAGCTGCTGGAGCTGGGCGTGCCTGTGGTGGTGGCGCTGAATAAAAGCGACATCAACGAGAAGAAGGATACCCACATTGACGCCGCCGCCCTGGGCCAAAAGCTGGGCTGCCCGGTGGTGGAGACTGTGTCCACCAGCGCCGAGGGGCTCAAGCAGGTGGTGACCGCCGCTATTGCCCTGCGGGGCAAGGGGCAAAAAGCCGCCTACGAGCCGGGTCAGGTGGATCTGACCAGCAAGAGCGCGGTGGAGGCGGCCGACCGCAAGCGCTTTGCTTTCGTCAACGACATCGTCTCGCAGGTGGAGCGGCGCAAGGTACATACCAATCAGGTGACTTTCCAGGACAAGATCGACGATGTGCTGACCAACAAGTGGCTGGGCATCCCCATCTTCGCCGTGGTCATGTTCTTCGTGTTCCAGATCTCCCAGGCGTGGCTCGGCCCGTGGATCGCCGAGGGCTACGAGTTTGAAAACGGCACCGTGATCACCGGCCTTGTGGGCTATATCGAGCTGTTTCAGGGCTGGATCGCCGGCCTGCTGGAAAGTGCGGGGGCCAGCGCGTTCCTTGTGGCGCTGCTGGCAGACGGTATCATCGGCGGCGTGGGCGCCGTGGTGGGCTTTTTGCCGCTGGTGATGGTGATGTACTTCCTCATCGCTCTGCTGGAGGACTGCGGCTACATGGCCCGCGTGTCCGTGGTGCTTGACCCCATCTTCAAGAAGGTGGGGCTGTCCGGCAAGTCCGTCATTCCCTTCGTCATCGGCACCGGCTGTGCCATCCCCGGCGTGATGGCCTGCCGCACCATTCGCAATGAGCGCGAGCGCCGCGCCACCGCCATGCTGGCGCCCTTTATGCCCTGCGGAGCCAAGCTGCCCGTCATCGCCCTGTTTGCCGGCGTGTTTTTTGACGGCGCGGAGTGGGTGGGCACGCTGATGTACTTTGCAGGCATCCTGATCATCTTCTTCGGCGCGCTGCTGGTGAACAAGATCGCCGGCCACAAGATCCGCAAGTCCTACTTTATCATCGAGCTGCCCGAGTACAAAGTGCCCTCTCTCAAGCGGGCCTTCCTGTCCATGTGTTCCCGGGGCTGGGCGTACATTGTCAAGGCCGGTACGGTCATCCTGCTGTGCAATACCATGGTGCAGATCATGCAGTCCTTCAACTGGTCGCTGCAGCTGGTGGAGGAGG
>JAGBTC010000210.1 GCA_017631545.1 Oscillospiraceae bacterium | reverse complement strand
TTTGGCTATAAGGGGCTGACCTTCTTCTCCAGCAGCTACAATTCCAAGGTGAATGAACTGCTCAACGATCTGGGCTATGCTCAGGACTGGTTCTGGAGTACCAGCCAGGGCGGTTCTCCAGTGGCCGACGCCTTGATGGGCATCGGCTGGCGTATGGGCAGTCAGGGACTGCCCCTGCCCACGGCCTATGAGCCACTGGGGCCAGATCGCCTGCTGCACCGCGGGTTTGAGTTTGCCGCTCCCGGCTATTTCACTACCTGCGGCCCCAGTGACGCGGATATATGGCCTTGGCCGGAGGATAACCCCTTCGACTATCAGAACCAGCTGATGAAGCTGGTAGGCGGCTTGGATCTGGATATGTTCACTCCCCTGTCCGCCCGTCGGGTAGACGAGGGTGGCCGCGTTCAGTTCCATTTTATCTCCAACGGTCAGCCCGTCTATGCCTATTTCAATGGTGAGTTGGACGATCCCGTTTGGGCCATCGACCGTGCCCTGTGTCCCGAGGGAACCAACGGCCTTCAATATCTGGGCACCTTCCCCGATGGAACGGAGCATGAGCTTCTGGTCTATTGCTCCGAGCCCGTGACCGAGGCCAGCCAGCTGAAAGCGCCCCTGTTGTATACCCTGAACACCGAACATCTGCAGCGGATGCTGGATGCTCTGAACGAAAACCGCCTACAGGTTGCTGACCACGGAAATGGCTGGCTGGAGGGTTCGGTCAATGCATTCCGTGACGGCGAGATATTCACCTCCATTCCCTCCATTCCCGGCTGGACGGTGAAGGTGGACGGAAACACCGTGGAGTGCGGCGCGTTCCGGGACACCCTGCTCACCATCCCCGTAGCTCAGGGCACACACACCATCTCCCTGCGCTACACGCCCCCCGGCCTGTATCCCGGGCTTGGTCTCACCGCAGTCGGACTGCTTGTGCTGATCCTGCTGGGCAAAAAACGCATATAAACACACAAAAACACCTCACCGAACGGTGAGGTGTTTTTGCAAGGAAATTGGGAGGAATGGCAGCCGCTTATCGATCTGCGACCGCCGGTGTCCTTTGCAGGACCGACAGGACTACCGCATCGCAAACATCGGAGGTGTTGGAAGAAAGCAGGCGGTGTCTCCCCTGTCGTGTTTATATGTTAGCATGCGCTAACCTTTTTGTCAAGAGGAATTTTACTCCCCTGCCACGAAATACCGGGCGGAGGTACATCCTCCGCCCGGTGAAACGATGCATTATTTGTCCAGCTGCTCGAATGCAGCCTTGGCCGCCATCTGCTCGGCGGACTTTTTGCTGTGCCCTCTGCCCTGCCCGGCCACCTCGCCATCCACCGTGACTTCCATCACGAATACCCGGCAATGATCCGGCCCGGTTTCCTGCACCAGCTTGTACTCCACCCGGCTGCCCGGGGTGCGCTGCACCAGCTCCTGCAGGGCGGTCTTGTAGTCCCGGGGGGCATTGACCTGCTGGCTGCGGCTGAGGATATAGCGCTGGACGATCCTGCGGGCGCTGCCGATGCCGCCGTCCAGATAGACCGCCGCCAGCACCGCCTCCACTGCGTCTGCCTGAATGGAGGGACGCTCCCGGCCGCCGCCGTGCTCCTCGCCCTTACCAAGGCGCAGATAGTCGCCAAGCCCCAGCTCCTTGGCCACCTCCACCAGACTTTCTTCGCACACCAGCGCAGCCCGGGTGCGGGTCAACTCCCCTTCGGGCATATCGGGATAGGTGCGGTAGAGATAGTCGGCCACCACCATGCCCAGCACCGAGTCACCCAAAAACTCCAACCGCTCGTTGCTGGTGCAGCGGCCACGGCTCTCGTTGGCGTAGGAGCTGTGGGTCAGCGCGTGCTCCAGCAACGCGATATTCTGAAAGGAATAGCCCAGCTTTTCTTCCAAGGTCTTCATACGCTTCTCCTGTGTTCCGAAAAGCAAAACTCCGCCAACGCATGGGCGGAGCTTTGTTTTGTAATTTGTCAGTTATCCAGACGCCCCTGCAGGAAGTGGACCAGATCACCCACGCAGGTGATGCCGGAAATCTCCTCCTCGGTCATCTCTTCCACGCCGAACAGCTCCTCCAGAGCCATGGACAGATCCACCAGATCCAGAGAATCGGCGCCAAGGTCCTCCTCGAAGGTGGTGTCCATAGTGATGGTGCCTGCATCCACGCCGAACTGGTCGGCCAGCATGGTTTTCAACTGCTCAAAAATCATAGTATCACAAACTCCTTGTAAGGTTTTTCCACGCACTACTATAGGCGCAAACCCTTGCTGTGTCAATAGTTTTTACAAAAATATTTCCCTGCGTTCAGGCCTGTTCTGCCTCTTTGGTCAGGCGCATATATTCCACGTTGGCGGTAATGTTTTCCACGATACCGGAGGAGGTAACATGCATGGCCTGACGAATGGCATTTTTAATGGCGTAGGCGTCCGAGGAACCGTGCGCCTTGATGACCGGCTTGGAAATGCCCAGCAGAGCCGTACCGCCCACCTCGTCGGCGCTCATCATCTTTTTCAGCCGCTTGACCCCGCTGCCCACGATAAGGGCAGCCAGCTTGGTCAGCAGATTTTTCTTGAACACCTTTTTGATCTCTCGCATGAGGAACAGCGCCGTTCCCTCCATGCCCTTGAGGAAGATGTTGCCCGAATAGCCGTCGGCCACGATGACATCCACCGCGCCCTCCACCGCCTCGCGGGCCTCTACATTGCCCACAAAGTTGATCCGGCCCTCTTCCTTGGCCTGCATGAGCCGCTGATAGGTCTCCTGCTGCAGCGCGGTACCCTTGCTGGGCTCTGCACCGATGTTGAGCAGACCCACCTTGGGCTCGGGGCGGCCGAGAATATGCTCGGCATAGTAGGCACCCATAAATGCAAACTGCAGCAGATATTCCACGCTGCACTCGGCGTTGGCGCCGCAGTCCACCAGCACCGCGCCGCCATTGCCCGTGGGGATCACGGGAGCCAGCGCCGCGCGGCGGATGCCCCGGATGCGCTTAACCAGCAATGTGGCGGCGGACAGGATCGCACCGGTGGAGCCGGCACTGACAAAGGCGTCCCCTTCCCCGTTCTTGAGCTGATTGAGCCCCACGGTCAGGGAGGAGTCCTTCTTCTCCCGGAACGCGTTGGCAGGGTTGTCACAGATCTCCACCACCTCGCTGGCGTGGGCGATCTGCACCCCGTCCGGCAGCTGGTCGATGCCGTTGTCCCGCAGCACGGTCAAAATCTCCTCGCCGCGCCCCACCAGCGTGATGTCCACGCCGTACTCCTTGTTGGCCTCGATCGCGCCCAACACAGGGGCTTTGGGGGCGTTATCGCCGCCCATGGCGTCTACGATGATTCTCATGCAGGGTCACTCCTCTCTTTGTTCCGGCACGATTTGTGCCAGCGCGTCCAACGCGCGCTTGGATAGCTCTGCGTTTTTGTTTCGTTTTCCCTTCACCCGGTAGCCCAGCGGGGGGATCAGCCCGAAGTTGATGTTCATGGGCTGGAACTGGGTGACCGTTTCGTTGCTGATGTACAGCGCCAGCGCGCCCATCGCCGTCTCCTGCGGGTAGTCGGCCGCCGGCTGACCTTTGAGCCGCCGTGCCAGCTCCACCGCCGCCAGAAAGCCGGAGGCGGTGGACTCCACATAGCCCTCCACCCCGGTGATCTGCCCGGCGAACGCAATGCGCTCGCTGCCCCGCACCCGGTAATAGCGATCCAGCAGCCGGGGCGAGTCCAAAAAGGTGTTGCGGTGCATCACACCGTAGCGCACGAACTGGGCGTCTTTCAGCGCAGGGATCATGGAGAACACCCGCTTTTGCTCCGGCCACTTCAGGTGGGTCTGGAACCCTACGATGTTGTAGATGGAGCCCTGGGCGTTGTCCTTTCGCAGCTGCACCACCGCAAAGGGTTCCTTCCCGGTCTTGGGGTCGCGCAGCCCAACGGGCTTGAGCGGGCCGTAGCACAGGGTCTGTCGGCCACGGCGGGCCATGACCTCCACGGGCATACAGCCCTCAAACACCCCCGCATCCTCAAAACCGTGTACCTCGGCTTCCTGGGCGCTGACCAGCGCCGTCCAGAAGGCATCGTACTCCTCCTCAGTCATGGGGCAGTTGATGTAATCGGGAGTGCCCCGGTCGTAGCGGGAGGCAAACCAAGCGCTGTTCATGTCCACGCTGTCAAAGGTGACCAGCGGGGCGGCGGCGTCAAAGAAGTTGAGGTATTTGCTCTCGGGGAACAGGCGTGCGATGGCATCGGACAGGGCATCCGAGGTCAGGGGTCCGGAGGCAATGATGACCTCCCCCTCCCGGGGGATCTCGGTGACCTCCTCCTCCACCACGGTGATGAGGGGGTGGCTGCGGATCTTTTGGGTGATGGCGGCGGAAAAGGCGTTTCGATCCACCGCCAGCGCTCCGCCGGCCTCCACCCGGGTGGCGTCGGCGCACCGGATAATGAGCGAGCCGGAGCGGCGCAGCTCCTCCTTCAGCAGACCCACCGCGTTTTCCAGCTGGTCGGAACGCAGAGAGTTGGAACAGACCAGCTCTCCAAAATCCGGGCTGTGGTGAGCGGGGGTCATTTTATGGGGCTTCATCTCATACAGCCGGACGGGAATATCCCGCTCAGCCAGTTGCCACGCGGCCTCGCTGCCGGCAAGACCGGCGCCAATGACGATTACAGGTTGCATATTGTTCTCCTCAGTATATACGCTCAAAACAGGTGTTCTACGGTAGGACGGGGGCTTGCCCCCGCCCTACCCAAAGCCTTCAGTTTTACACAGCTTAGGGCACCGCCCCGGAACACTTATCCTCTCTTGTCCGTGCGGCCGACCAGATAGTCGATAGTGACGCCGTAGAAATCAGCCAAAACAGTCAGCACTTTAATGTTTGGCTCATTGTCTTCACTTTCATAAAACTGATAGCCCCGAATACTGATACCCAAGAGGTCGGCCAGTTCCTTTTGCTGTATTTTTCTCTCTTTACGCAATAACTTTAGTCTTTCGCCATACAAATTGCATTTCCCCTCTTGACATGAATGTTTTGTTCGTGTATAACATGTATATATCATACATGTTTGGAGGTATTACTATGACAGACCTAATGCTCGCTCTCTATGAATTTGCCGCCAGCCGGCGCATGGGCTATTTAATGGAAGACCCGGAATACGCCGACTTTTCCCGCTGCGCCAAGCTGCAGGAACAGAAGCTGCGCGCCCATCTGGACGATGTAGGTAAGCAAAATCTGGACAATCTGCTGCAGGAGCTGCAGGGGGAACATAGCGTAGAACAGGAAGCCATGTTCCAGGCCGCGCTATCCCTGTCCCGAGAGCTAAACGCTCTGGTGCGACCTTAACGTTCCGCCTTCTTGGTGGTTTTTTTTCCGGCTGTTTTCTTTGCGGCGGTCTTTTTAGCGGCCGTTTTCTTCGCCGTGCCCTCGGCAGGCTTTTTCCAGCCGCCGCGCTTGTCCTCCGGG